>JABIZW010000132.1 GCA_018666295.1 Halieaceae bacterium | reverse complement strand
TCAGACACCAGGGCTCGCCCCAGCGCTACGCGCCGGCGCCATCCCCCTGATAAATCCTTGAGGAGTTGCGAGCCGCTGAGGCCCAGTTGAGTCAATGTGGTTTCTACGCGATTTTGCAGTGTCCATCCATCGCAAGCGTCGAGCGCTTCTTGGATATTCGCCATCTTGGTTAAATCGGCGTTGCTTTCAGCCCCCAACAGGCTGCTGTACTGAATCAAGAGCTCACCGGCTTGATCGAGGCCGCCGGCGACCCAGTCAAAGACGGAGGTCTCGCCCTCAAGCGGAAGTTCCTGCTCCAGTCGCGCCATTTTGAGCGAGGGGTCAATCCAACGCTCGCCATCGTCTAGACCTTGTTCTCCGGTCAGCACACGAAAAAGCGTGGTTTTACCCACGCCATTTCGGCCGAGTAACCCGAGACGCTCGCCCTTTGAGACAGTGAGGTCGAGCTTATCCAATAAGACTTGGGTGCCGAAATGTAACTCGGCGTCGCTTAAACGAAGCAACGACATAATGGGGTACTCCTTAATTTGTTGCGAAGTCTACTCCAGACAACGAACTGCTTCTTGATTTTGTTAAACTGTCGGCGTCTTTGGGGGACAAAAATGACTGAAGTAACGAGATATCAAGACGACAAGCTGATTGGCCGCTGGTTGCTGGTTTGTGCTGTCACCATTTTCGGGATGATTTTACTGGGCGGGATTACTCGGCTGACGGAGTCGGGACTGTCGATGGTCGACTGGCAGCCGATTATGGGTGTTGTCCCTCCTTTATCGACGGCTGATTGGGTTTACCTCTTTGAGCAGTACAAGCTGTTCCCCGAGTATCAGTTGATTAACACCGGAATGTCGCTCGACGAATTCAAGCAGATTTTTTGGTTCGAGTACCTGCACCGAATGTTGGGGCGTTTCATCGGCCTACTCTTTTTCTTCCCCTTGATGGCTTTTTTGTGGATGGGGAAAGTTCACCCGCGGCTCAAACCACATCTTTTTGCGCTGTTGATACTGGGTGGATGCCAGGGGTTGATGGGTTGGTATATGGTCCAAAGTGGACTCGTCGATCGTCCGGATGTCTCTCAGTACCGCTTGACCGCACACTTGGGACTGGCAATCGCTATTTACGGCTATATCGTGTGGCTCACGATCGGTCTGTTCTCGCCCGAGCGGACAATCCGTATGGGTCATGCGTCAGTCGCACTGAGTCTCATTCCTCTGGTCTATCTCATGATCTTGAGTGGAGGATTTGTTGCGGGTACGAATGCTGGACTGTCTTTTCCAACCTGGCCGCTGATGGGGGATTCGTTCATTCCTCCAGCCCTTTATAGAGACGGCTTGCTATCGGTCTTTGAGCAGGTCACGACCATTCACTTTAATCATCGAATGCTGGCCTATGCGACGGGTTTGATTGTGATCTCTGCTGCGCTTCACGGTGTACTTCGGTCGCACGATCTGAGGGTACGCATTGCGAGTGTCTTAATGATGGCTGCAGTGACACTTCAGATCGTACTTGGCATCGGTACCGTTCTCTCGCATGTAAATGTCACGATTGCCGCGGGACACCAAAGCGGCGCAGTGGTTTTGTTGACCACGGTCCTTTTTTGGGTGCATTGTAAGCGTTCGGAGACGGCGTCCTCCGAGCGTTATTGTTAGGCACAGCCTCGGCAAGACGACTCGGTTATGAGAGCTTTTTGAGCGTAATGAGAGCCTTAGTTTGCAGCGAAATTACTGACGACTTAACTGGTGTTGAGGTCTCTGAGGTTGCAACGCCTGACCCCGGTCCCGGTGAGGTTCGCATTCGTGTTAAAGCCACGAGTGTTAATTATCCTGACCTATTGCTCTGCCAGGGAAACTATCAGTTAAAGCTCGATCCTCCATTTACGCCAGGTATGGATATTTCGGGCGAGATTGATGCGCTCGGAGAGGGCGTCGTTGGTTTTGAGCGGGGTGATTCTGTCGTCGGTGGTATGCGGTACGGTGGGTTTGCAGAATTTGCGGTGGTCAGTGTTCAGGGACTGCAAAGAAAGCCCGACAATATGAGTTTTGCCGAGGCCGCGGCGTACTCGGTTGCCTATCTTACCGCCTATGTCGCCCTTGTTCGGCGTGCGAATCTGCAAAAGGGCGAAACCTTGCTGGTTCATGGCGCCAGTGGCGGTGTGGGTATGGCCGCCGTTGAATTGGGCAAGTTACTGGGGGCTACGGTGATTGCGACGGGAGGCAGTGACTCGAAGCTCGACAGAGTCGCGGCGCACGGGGCTGACTCGGTAATAAACACTCAAGGCGGCTTTAAAGACGAGGTGAAAGCACTGACCTGCGGGCGCGGTGCCGATGTCATTTTCGACCCGGTAGGTGGCGACGTTTTCGATGAGAGCGTCCGATGCATCAATTTCGAGGGTCGGTTATTAGTGGTTGGATTTACGAGTGGTCGTATCGCAACGCTTTCGAGCAATATGCCGCTGATTAAGGGCTTCTCTGTCTTGGGTGTCAGAGCAGGGGAGTACGGTCGTCGTTTTCCAGAACGCGGCGTCGAAAATCTAGAGCAAATTTGGCAATGGGCACGAGAAGGTAAGACGCGCCCTCATGTTCATGCCGAACTTCCGCTGGATAAGGCTGTGGAGGGGTTTCACATGCTGCAGCGGCGAGAGGTTGTGGGAAAGCTGATTATTCGACCCGATGCTTAGTCTACGGTTGAGCGTCACTGGATTCTGGCCACACATAAGACCTCATTTTAACCTTGAATCCTTCAACGATCACACCCTCGTCTAAGAGCCGGGTGCGCGCGACATCACGTCGCGGGCAAGTAATTGTCCCTCCATGACCTAACACTCGATGCCAAGGTAGCGTCGTCTCTGGCGGCAGCTGACTCAATATTCGACCGATCCAACGCGCTTTCCGGGGAAGTCCTGCTGCTGAAGCAATGCGGCCGAAGGAAGAGACTCGCCCCTTGGGAATTTGACTCACAGTGAACAGTACACGTGTCCGCGCATCTTGGTCGTTCTCAGTCGGCAATTCGGACGCGCCCAACGCGGTTCGAGCTGCTTTGGTGGATGAGTAAATCGCCGTCCCGAGTCTCCCAAGTGTGCCGAATAATTCCCACGCCGGAGGGAACAGCCCAGCTCTGGAAGCGCTCTGTCGCCGGATCAAAGCGAACGAGAGCATCAGGGCGCATTCCGCTCTCGTTGTACCAAATAATGTCATTGATTACCGTCATCGAGTAGGGGTGTGATAGGGGGCCGCTCGGGGAGTCCCACTGCTCGACCGTGCCTGCATTAACATCGAGTTTACCGATTTTGCCCAGTGAAGAATTGACGAACCAAACGTGCCCGTCGCTGTCGATGTCTAGACGTCTAATGCGGGTCTTCTCGTCGGGAATTTCATAGTAAGTCACTGCCAATGACTCTGGGTTCATTCGACCGATCGCATTGGTTCCATTAAAGGCCACGAAAAGGTCATTGTCCTGACCGACTTTGATGCCGTAAGGCTTACGTCGAGCGTCGATTTCCGTGACCTCTCCCGTCGTCGGATTTAAACGGCCCAACATATTGGAGTGTTGGCTGGTGAAATAGAGGTTTCCATTGGGGTGAAACACCGCAGTGTGAGGATCTCGTGCCTGAGTTGGGTATTCGATAATCTCGCCTGTGGCGGGATCCAGTTTTCCAATGGTTGCGTTGCTATTGCCTGTATACCAGATAAATCCATCGCGATCGGGAACAATCGAGTGTGGACGGGCCGCGCTGGGCAGTAAAAACTCTTGCATCGCACCGGTAGCGGGATCTAATCGACCCACCAAAGACGCCCACATGCCGGTCCACCAGATGTCACCGTCAGGCGCCTCTATCGGATCACGGGTCCTCTGGCCAAGCGAAGGTGTTAGCCACTCATCGATGACGATATTTGTATCACCCTCGATCAGCGTTGGTGCTTTTGACGGCTTGTGTCGGTAGTTGGCAGCAAGATAGGTGCTAATCGCGCGATCGCGCGCAGCCGGGAGCGACACCATGCTCGCGATGACGCGAGACCACTCATCGGCTGTGTCATAGCCTTGTGCTCTATCGAGATAGCGCAGGCTGTGACAGACCGAGCAAGTTTCTGAGACATCCGCCTCTGCGTCGTAGTCAGGGCCAGTGCCGACGAAGTCCGCGTGAGCTGAAGCGCTCACCAACAGGACCGTCGCCCAAAGAGCGCGCATGCCTAGACTTGCAGTAGTGTGCAAATTTTATTTCCCGACGGGTCTCTGAGGTACGCCAGATAAATATCACCCATATTGCTGTCTCGAACGCCGGGTGGCTCCTCGCAGCTTGTCCCACCGCTTGCCAGTCCCGCTTCGTGCCACGCATCCGACGCCTCGGTACTGGGCGCTGAAAAGCCGATCGTACTGCCGTTACCGGCTGTTGCTGGGTTGCCATCGATCGGCGATGAAATCGCAAAGATACCCGTGTCTGTTATGTAAAAAACCCGACCCTTGGGATCAATAACCCCAGGCCCGTAGCCCAGCGCGGCAAATGTTGCGTCATAGAATTTGCGTGAGGCTTCGATGTCTGTTGCGCCGACCATGATGTGACTGAACATGAGGTGTAGCTCCTTAAAAGATTATTCGAATGCTGAGAGGCTACTCAACCCATACGGTGATTGTCGAGGGGTGAGGGCGGGATCAGCGAAATGTTTTCCAACACAGTCGATTCAATGGAGAAACGCCAGTAATGAAATTGCTGGGGGTGGCGAAAAGACGCTATCCCCCGCCCGTTCGGCACTAAACGCTGAGACTGACGGCAACACCATTGATGGCTGCGTTACCTGAAAGTTTGTCAATAAACTGTTCATCCGTTACATCATTACAGCTCACGCCCGCATGCTCGTTTGCAATTTTTGATTGGGTGCCGCTAAGCCCGTGGCCGTAGCCGTGTGGCAGACTTACCACGCCACGCATAACCTCAGACGAGGGCATCAGCTCTGCCTGGATACTGCCGACTCGGCTACTGATGGTGATGTAGGCCCCCGGTTGCCAGCCTTCGTGAGCGACGTCATCTGGGTGCATTAACAGCTGGCACCTTGGCTTGCCTTTTACAAGTCGGTGGTGGTTGTGCATCCAGGAGTTGTTGTCGCGCACGTGACGACGACCGATAAGCCGGTAGCCCTTATCAGGGAGAGACGTCTCAGCCAACAGTCTTTGTATGTCATTAAGCACTTCGGGAACAGCCAGAGGAATACGTTTCTTGGGTGTTTGTAAGCGCTCAGGGCAGGAAGGTTTGAGTTCGCCAAGGTCAATACCCGAGGGGTGAGCGTTCAATTTTTCGATGCTCAAGTCCCACTCGGTGTCATGGCCGTAAGGGCCCGAACGAAGCGCTGCGTCAACGAGTCGATCTGGCGCCGTTGCCGGCATGGTTTCAACACCCAAACGCTCGGCAAGTCGGTTTCCTAGCTCAGCGAAGATCTCCCAGTCGTGGAGGGTTCCCTCGGGCTTATCAAATATTGCGGGGCTGAAACGCGCGGTGTTTCGAACAGCGAGATTATGGAAGGCAATATCGTAGTGGTCGTGCTCTAAGGGTGATGTTGGCGGCAAAATGACATCCGCGTGTCGGGTGGTTTCGTTAAGTGCGGGATCTAAAGAAATCATGAAGTCGAGGGTCTCTAAAGCCTCGTCCACCGCCCGTCCATTGGGGGTTGATAACACTGGATTTCCTGCGCCCGTAAACATGAGCTTTATTTGGCCTTCACCCGGTGTGCGGATTTCGTCCACGAGCGTCACCGCTGGGAGCTCATAATTGAACTCCGGTAGACCGCGACCACGGCTGACAAAGCGACCAAAGCCCCCAGCGCCTGTATTCGCAACTTGATCCATCGCAGGCAGCGTGAAGAGGCTGCCGCCAGGTTTGTCGAGATTTCCGGTAATCACGTTCAGCACCTGAATGGCCCACTGGCAGAGCGTTCCGTACGCTTGCGTGCTGACCCCCATGCGTCCGTAGCAAATGCCGGCTTTGGCAGCGGCTAAGTCATGTGCCACCTTTTCTATGTGTCCTGCCTCTATACCGGTAATGTCAGCTGCCCACTCGGGGGTGAGCGCCTGTACTGCTTCTTGAATGGCCTCAACGCCGTCTGTGAACTCCGCGAGTGCACCAAGTGCGGCGAGGTTGTCGCGAAATACGACGTGTATGAGTCCGAGCAAAAAAGCCGCGTCGGTTCCGGGTCGAATGAAGTAATGTTCACTGGCAAGCTCTGCGGTCTCGGTTTTTCGTGGATCGATAACCACTAATTTGCCACCGCGCGCGGTGAGCTCTTTGATGCG
>JABIZW010000179.1 GCA_018666295.1 Halieaceae bacterium | reverse complement strand
CAGCAATTAGAGCAGCAGTGTTCATATCGCCACCCGCTTCTTCAATGTCGGCTGGCTCCAGTGCACCGCCAGGAAATACCCAGAGCACACCAGCAAACATTAGCGCCTTGTTACGCTTTAGCATGAGCGTTTCCATACCAATATGGGTGTCTCGCAGCAGCACAACGGTACTTGCAGGGCGCGCATCTGGAATGTTGGTCACGACGGATCTCCTACTACTTTTTATTACGGTGTCACGATTACCGACCACTGAATCCGACAATACAGCAGCTCTAAATCTAATGACTTTTGTGTCAGAACGACGCTAGAACTCGGTGTCAGAACGAGCGCCATCTAATGCGCTCAAAGTCACTGACGGCGGTCACAAGCGCGCGGGGTCTGCCAACTAGACCACGCGATGGTCACGCGACAACTCGGGGATGCCTTTCCCCAAAAAAGCTCCTGATCGCCCTGATAGGCGCATCAGTGAAGCTCACCTCGAAGTCCGGGACAAGCGGCGCTCACCGTCGCAAGCAACCTCAGCGACGAACCCAACCCTCAGAGCTCTCCAATTGCGTTACCGAGCCAATCCATCCTCGTGTCCAGCCAATCCACCAGATGATCAACTTCTTCCTGGTACGTGTCATAGACCACCGGATTGGGCCACACGTATTCGCCAAGGGTCTGCCAAATAGAGTCGTTTTCAGCTTGCGCCAGGTTAAGCGATTGAGACCACGTTTCGATGTTCTGCTTAATCGCGGGCCGTTGCGAGTCAAAGTAGGCGTAGCGCTCTTTGACTCTTTCAGCGAACGCTGGATCCTCCAACATTCGACTGATCCAGTCGTTGTACCTAACCCACCAACCTTCAGGGAAAGTCGCGTCGGCGTAGTCAACATTTCCAAACCCAAGGTCAAAGTCCCAGATGGGTCCCATCTTAATTTTTTCGCCGGGAATCCAGTGCAGGAAGATGCTGGAATACCACTGCGCATCCACATTTTTGGCAATTTCGTTAATCAGAAACCAGTCAACGAAACTGTCCACGTCAGCGTAGGACGCGTAACCCGTCTCCGGGTCAGCAAACTCGGCGCTAAAGAGCACGGCTTCGAAGTCATTGAGGTGTTGACGGACCTGACTAAACTCGGGGTCCGCGTAATCGAGGGTCGGCTCCTTAATATTAATGAGGTAGGTGTCTGTTCGAAAAGAAACGTCGTCCGGATCCAGGCGGCTGGGCTGGTCAATTTCAAGCAAAAATCCTGTGTCGCCAATGTCGACCCTGTTACCACCGTCTTCAACTTTTTCAGAGATGTGGTAAATGCCATCATGACTGCCATTTACAAAAACTTCTGCGTAATGCCCACTGGGTGTCCACGCCAGGTTGCTCATGCTGCCTAGCTCAAACGCCAGATGATTTCGCATCAGTGTTTTGTCGGAATACTCGGCCAGAAAGAGCCATTTTTTATCTTCAAGCATTCCAAATAAAGCCCGTTTTGACTCCAGCTTCATTTGATAGGGCTTTTTAGGGTGCTGCCAAGTTGAGTTGCCACGACCTCTGATTTCCATGGCCATTTCGTCGACCGAATCGTAATTGCGCCAGCCGTCCATCATAAAGGTGCCGGTGACGTAATCTTCTTTGGAGGTGATGGCGTTATCGGTATTCAAGTAAATGATAGGGAGGCCCGTAAACCGCGTCAGATCGACGTCAAACGTCTTGGTCACCCCCGACTCATTTTCCACGGTGTAAGACACGACACCGGTGAGATCCTGGGCATCTTCCCCAGAAGCTTGTGGCACACCATTCACAAGCACCTGAGATCCCTCGAAGGTAAACGTAGGCACCAGCGACGTTACCGCAGTGTCACTTGGCAGTCGGGCGACAAACGTGTCACCGTCAATACTGAATTCAATGTCAGCATCTAGCTCGGTGTTATTTTGCGCCAATAACGCAAAGCTTTGTAACACAGGATCCGGTATTGGAGTGGCCGGCGTAGGGGTCACCGCGACTGGCTCTGCGCTAGAACCGCCGCCACCACCGCAGGCACTGAGCACTAAAATAAGGGGCACTAAAAATACCGATTGATAAACGCGCTGTAACATTCGAAGTACCACTCTTTATCTACTGAACACACATCCTACCGACCGGAGATGAACGGCGAAGGCCTACGGAGGCATAGTAGTCAAAGATGCCGAAAAGCGCCAAGGAATCTCTGGGCTTTAGTGGTGCTGCCAATGAACAGTTGGGGCAGTAACACGTGAATAACGGACGAGGAGTTGATCTTGTCGTTGCGTGCAATGCATCGATTGACACCATCGGCACAGCCAAGAGGCGTCCTTCCCTGGCGGGCACTCAGAAAGATCGGGAATGACGTCTATTTGGCGTTCGACATGGTGCATGAATGGAACCACAAGCGCCTGAAAACCCAGTGCTCTAAGTGACACTACAACCATATTACTGCTCTCCACCAGACGCATGGCCCATTGCCAATCGGGTGCTGAAGCGCTCGTGAGCTTCTTACAAGCGATCTGCAAAGCGGCCCCCACCAGTAAAAAAGCCGTGTCGTAGTCATACGCGCGCAAGCAGTGAGCACCTTTTTCGATCAGTAACTTCCATGATACATCCGCTGCCCCCGGCGTATCACAGACAATACCCATCGCCTCAGCATCTAGAAAATGAGGGGTGAAAACAGGGGGTGCCGACATAATGATTGCTATCAAGAAAGGGTCACCAAAGACTATCGTGCGGAATATATAAATACAAATGATTATCATTTACATTAAAGTCACTTAAGGACCACGCTGCTGCAGCAGAACCACCCCGCGAATAGCGGATCCTCAAGAGCAGACCACACACTGATCCAACCCGTTTTTTGTCGCACAGCGACGGCGACAAGTCCTCACTATAATGCTGCGTCACTAAACGGTAACTAAACGCGCATTTGACGCAAAAATAAGCGTCAAACACGTTGCTGGCCCGTCCAAACCGACGCTATAGTAAATGTTAATCACCCATGGAGTGACGGGTTATGTCAGGCGAGAATCAGTCCCCTATCGACACGCGTTCGGAATTGTCTACGAGTGGTTTCTCGGGACTTTTAGCCTCGGTGATCAATGCGGGCCGAGATATTTTGTCACGTCGTCGACAAGCCAGTGCACAAGCGCCCTCTGAGGACTTGCTCACCAAATGTCGACAACTCTTACATCATCGCGGTGAGGCCTCTGGCCTAGCGCTGGCCTGCGAGGTCATGGCGGACTATCAAGCGCTGGATCTGCCCAATAAAATTATATTTTTTGAAGCCTTAGCACGTGACTTTGGCTCAGACAGCGACGCCATACTTGCAGCCGCCGACAGCTACAAGGCTGACCCCAGCTCGAAAAACCTTACAGACCTTTCGCGTGTCACCGAAGCGTCAAGAGTTAAACTGTTTCGGCGAATGAACATGGCACCTAACGCCACACCATTACTGGTGAAAATGCGCGGTACTCTGCTGAGCTTGCTGCCCGAGCACTCTGATCTAAAGCCCGTAGATACCGACCTCAAGCATCAGTTTGTCTCATGGTTTAATCGGGGCTTTTTAGAACTGAGAGTCATCGACTGGAACTCCCCTGCAGCGGTGCTTGAAAAAATTATTGAGTATGAGTCCGTCCATGCCATTCAGGGCTGGGATGACCTCCGGTCACGATTACGCGACAACCGCATGTGTTTTGCATTTTTCCACCCCGCCATGCCTGACGATCCGCTTGTGTTTGTCGAAGTAGCACTCACCGCCGGTGTGCCCAGTGCCATTGCGCCCTTGATCGACAAAACAGCGGAACCCACCGACGAGCGCGCTGTTGATACCGTGGTGTTTTACTCGATCAGTAACTGCCACCCGGGATTGGCAGGCGTCTCATTTGGTAACTTTCTGATTAAGCAGGTGGTTGAAGAAGTCGGTAAGCGCTATCCGAAGACTAAACGTTACGTCACGTTGTCGCCTGTTCCTGGTTTCTGTCGATGGCTTACTGCACAGAAAGCCCATGCAGATCTTGACGAACTTCGGGCGCTGGCAAAAGACCAGGGGCGTGATACAACAGACCCTCTTTGGGAGTCACTGGTGAGGCTTTGCGCGCAGTACTTAAGCAGTACGCGCGACAACAATCTTGCCATAGACCCTGTGGCGCGCTTTCACTTGGGTAACGGTGCAAGTCTGCATGCGATTCATTGGGCAGCAGATGTCAGCGAAAAAGGCTTAAATCAATCCATTGGCATTATGGTCAATTACCTTTACGACCTCAGCAGTATCGAAGAAAACCACGATGCCTACTTTGACCAAGGTGAGATTGCGATGTCACGAACGGTCGCAAAGTGGTTGCACTGAGGGACCTTGTCAGTAGCAGTGCGCTAGAAAGGCGACTCACTGCGCTAAGGTGAAAGGTCAGCACTAAGGTTCTTTTGACGGCTAAAGCGATAGTCCCCGCTGGGTTTGCAGGTAGGTCGCAAAACTGCCCAGCCAGTGACTCCCCATGTAGTGCATGTCACCCAGAACTGCGTTCAGACCCGACTGGCGATGCGCCTCGGCTGCACGTCGCAGAGGGGCCACACGCACATCGTCTCTCGGTAGCGCACTCATGATGCCCTCGAGCATCCAAGCACGACTGGTATTCAGCCCGTCGAGGTGCGCAAGCTTCCCGTCAGACTTGTCCGTGACAACGGCGGGTATGAGCCAGTCGGTACCGGTTCCTTCGCCCAGCGTGGGGAAGAATGCGGTGAGCCATTGCGAAAACTCTTTCTGGGTCATGACACGCCGCATCAGGTCCGCCTCCGCCATGCACGGCGATAAAAAGTCTTGGCCGGACGGCTCGTAAGCGAGTGGGCAGTTTGTGTCTGCGCCGTACAGCGCTTGAATGCGCCGCTGCAGTAGCGACTCAAATACGGTGTCGCCGGCAATTCTGCTCCAATCCAGCATCAAACCGAATGCAAACGCCGTTTGGCTATGCTCGCCAGTGCGAATGGGGTGCGTCAATTTTGGCAGCCATTCGCTGATGTTGGCGACCGCCTGACGCTCCAGGGGAAGCAGGTTGTTAAGCCACATCTTCGCTTTGGGCAAGGGTGACTGTCGAAGCTCCGCAGTCAGTTGCAATAACCAAGCGATACCATAGGGCCGCTCGAAGGACTTCATGCCCGGCCGCTGATAGTTCGCCAACTCTCCGACGATATTTTCCGCACTAAAACTTTGATGGAGCTTTTCCTCGATCATCTCTCTATCAGCAAGGTTTGCATTGGTATTGAGCAGCCGGACCAACAACCAATGACCATGAACTGACGAGTGCCAATCGAAACACCCGTAAAACGCGGGGTACAACTCACGAGGGGGTTTTAGGTCGCCCTCCTCGTTCATGTAGTGCGCAATTTTATTACTGTATTCTTTATGAATGCAGCCCATGGCTAACCCTGCAAACACAGCCTCGTAATCGGTATTCAACGCCGGTTCTCGGGCAGTACTGGCACAACTGATGAGCAGGGTGCTCCAAAGAAGCCAACGTGTGAATCTCATGACGCTCTCTCTTTTCTCTTTATCACACCGGCATAGTGGCACAGTTTCCGTTCGCGTTAGGAGCGCCGAGGGCTGGCAAACGTCACTTTGTCATGTCTTGCCCGCCGTGGCTTCTGCTCAACCGAGGCGTCAGTCGTTGAAGTCTTTAGAGCAGATAATGCGCACGACATAAGGCGGCAGCGCGCAACCCAGCTGATCAAATCTAAGAACAAAACACCGTGGTGGTGGTCTTACAGGACCGACTGCAAGTTTTATTTACGCCGAAGGCTTGGTGAACTAAACTCCTTATTAAGGACAGCCACTAATAAGATGAGACGCAGAGCCGCACAGTGAAACGTACACGATTGAGTCCTGAGGCACGCCAAGAGCACTTGCTTGATTGCAGTGCTGAAATCATTGTGATGGAGAGCGTCTCCTACTTCACAATGGAAGGACTGGCCAAGTACGCAGGCGTCTCGGCGCCCTTAATCTACAACTACTTCCCCAACCGCATTGTGCTGCTGCAAACGCTGCTGAAGCGGGAATATGAGCGCTTTAGCGATCGGACGTTCGAGGCCGCAAAAGAGGCGAATACGTTTGAAGACATTGTTCGTATTTCGGTCAAAAGCAATTTTGAGCACTACGCTCCAGGATCGGTTTTGCCCCTGCTCATTACCCAACCGGAAATCGCAAGCATTATTAGCGACGAACTGGCGCGCAACGCTCGGTTTAGCGCAGCCTATCTCATCAACAAAATGGCTGAGCATTACCAACTCGATGAAGATAGAGCCCGCTTAATAGTCCAACTGTCCTCGGGTGCGGCCTGGTCCGCTGCAGAGTGGTCCAGCAAAGGTGGACTCAGCAGGGACGACAGTATTGAAATCGCCGTGGCTTATGTTCTAGCCGGAATCGCACATTTAACAAGCGTCCACTCCGACAGATTACGACCCACTTAAATTAGACGCGCAGCGCACGAAGAAAAGAAGGGACACTCGATGAATCGCAACCGCCAATGGCTGCTCGCCAAAAGACCCGAGGGAATGATCGGGGAGTCCAACTTCAGCCTTGTGGAAGGTTCTATTCCTGCGTTGGGCGACAACCAAATACTCATTAAGAACCTCTACTTTTCGTTCGATCCAACACAGCGAAACTGGATGGTTGATCGACCGAGCTATCTTCCGCCTGTCGCTATTGGCGAGGTCATGCGCTCTGGAACCGTCGCCCAAATCGTCCAGTCAAACCACGGTGATTTCGCTGAGGGAGACCTGGTGCAAACTATGGGTGGCTGGCAAGACTACACCGTGGTTACCCCGGGCGAGGGCGTCACCGGGGTCACCAAAAT
>JABIZW010000271.1 GCA_018666295.1 Halieaceae bacterium | reverse complement strand
TGGGTGGTTGGCTGCCGCGTCGTTATCAGTTGTCTCACGTGCAGACCCAGCTGGTGATGAGCCTTGTCGCCGGACTGATGCTGGGTGTTGCGGGTCTTCACCTCATACCGCACAGTGTTGAGCTTGGACAGCCGATTGATCAGACCATGTATTTTGTATTGGGCGGCCTTGTTTTTATGCTGTTGCTCCTGAGGCTCTTTCATTTTCATCAGCACGATATTGTTGATAACGACACGGCCTGCTTAGAAGCAAACGCCCACGATCACGCACATGCTCATGATCACGCGCACCCCCCGCGTGATGTGGGGTGGCTTGGTTTGTTTTTGGGCTTGAGTATTCACACCATCTTGGACGGCGTTGCGCTGGGTGCGATTCTCAGAGTTGAAGTCACGTCGCTCGTCTTGCCTGGATTTGCGGTCTTCGTCGCAATTTTACTGCACAAACCACTCGATTCTTTGTCGATCGAGACGATGATGCGTCTGGACGGCTGGAGTGAGAAGCATCGCGCGATCACCAACGCGATTTTTGCCGCGCTGTGTCCCATTGCCGCGATTGCGTTTTACTTGGGCTTTAACGGACCGATTGCTAATGTGCTACCCGCGGCCTTAGCTTTTTCTGCAGGCGCATTTATGTGCATCGCGCTGGCCGATATTTTACCCGAGGTCCAGTTTCACAGTCACGATCGCGTCAAGTTGACAGTAAGCTTTGCGCTGGGGCTCGGCATTGCTCTGGCGCTGGGGCTACTTGAGCCGCACTACCACCAGTAGTAGGGCCGATTAGTTTACGCCTAACTTGCCGGCCTCACGCTTTGCGGCCTCTGCGTCATATTTCGGCGCGGTCCAACCTTTAAGCTGTTCGGTGACGAGCGTTGAAATGACCTCTATGTGGTCTGTTGTGGCATTTAAGCAGGCGATGTATTCGTAGCGCTCGCCACCGGCCTCTAAGAAGTAGTCACGGTTTTCCATGCCAATCTCTTCAATGGTCTCAAGACAATCTGCTGAGAACCCAGGGCAGATAATTTGCAGTGACTTTACACCTTGGTCTGGAAGACTTTGCAGCGTCTCATCGGTATAGGGTTTTAGCCACTCGTCTCGACCAAAACGGGACTGGAACGTTGACAGGTAGTCGTTCTCACTAAGCGCCAGTTCAGCCGCAACCAAGCGCGATGTTTTTAGGCACTGGCAGTGGTACGGGTCGCCCTCGAGCAAGTAACGCTTTGGCATGCCGTGGTAAGACAGTATGAGCTTATCGGCACGACCGTGTGTGTCCCAGTGTTGTTTAACACTCTGCGCGATCGCTTTTATATAGGCCGGATGGTCGTGATATGAACTGACGAACCGAAGGTCAGGGACCCAGCGCTGACGCTGTAGCTCACTCGATAAAGCATCGAACGTCGAGGCGGTCGTCGGCCCTCCAAACTGTGGGTAGAGTGGCAGCACAACCAATTGCTGAACGCCTTCTCCAAGGAGCGCTTGAACTTGCGACTCGATCGACGGTTGTCCGTAGCGCATCGCGCCTTTGACGATAACGTGTTCGCCGAGACGGGCCGTGAGCGTGTCATGCACCCCTGCGACCTGATCTTCTAAGTGATAAAGCAGTGGCGAACCACGCTCTGTCCAGACTTCTGCGTAGGCCTCAGCCGATTTTTTGGGACGCGTGGTCAAAATAAACGCATGGAGGATCATCCACCAAAGTAGGCGCGGTACTTCGACGACCCGGGGGTCCCAAAGGAACTGCTTTAGATAGGGGCGAAGCGCCTTCGCCGTCGGCGCCTCGGGTGTTCCGAGGTTAGTCAGCAGTACGCCTATCTTGGGTTTTGTTCCGTGGTCGTAGTTCGACGCACCAATAAATCTCATACCGGGTCCTGTGGTGAAGCACTGAGTGATAACAGCCAGTGTATTTTGCTATAAACACTACGCACACTCTGTATCGCCGGATGCCATTCTAACGCGATATTCGATTTGACTCGCCCCCCTTGAGGCGCCTATAAACCCGTGGACATAAAAATAACGCTGGAAGAGAGAATGAGCCTGACCTTTGACTCCGCACGCATACCAAATCCCCACTTGACCGAGGATCATCTCGCCTGGCGAGACGCACTTCGACGCTTCGTCGACAAAGAAATTATGCCTTACGCCGAGGGCTGGGATGAGGCGGGGCACATTCCTATCGCGCTTTGGCCTAAGGCGGCTGAGGTGGGTCTCTTGGGCGCGGGTTACCCGGAGCAATACGGCGGTATGGAGACCGACAGCTGGCACAGCTGGATTATTAATGAAGAGCTATCGCGCGTGGGTGTTGGCGGTTTGTCGGCGTCGCTCATGGTTCACGGTATCGGGCTACCACCTGTCATTAATTGGGGCACCGAGGCAATGAAGGCTGAAATAGCGCCACCAGTGCTGCGTGGCGAGTCATGGATTTCACTCGGCATTACCGAACCTGGGGGCGGCTCAGATGTCGCGAGCTTGAAGACGACGGCAGTTCGCGACGGTGACCATTACATTGTCAACGGCTCCAAAACGTATATCACAGGTGGTATGCGAGCGAATTATGTCTCTACGGCTGTTCGAACCGGCGGTGACGGCGCAACCGGTGTTTCGATGTTGCTTATCCCCACCGATGCTGAGGGTTTTTCACGAACGGCGCTTGATAAAAAGATGGGCTGGTGGGCGTCCGATACAGCGACTTTATACTTCGACAACGTGCGCGTGCCTGTTTCCAACCTGATTGGGCAAGAGAACCAGGGATTCAGGGTCATCATGACGAACTTCAACAGTGAGCGCATGGGTATGGCGGCCGCCATGGAAGCCTATGGTCGAGTCTGTTTGGAAGAGGCGGTGAACTGGGCGAGAGAACGTCAGACCTTTGGCAAGCGATTGGCTGACCACCAGGTGATTCGTCACAAAATTGCTATGATGAAACAAAAGCTCAACGCGACGCAGGCCTATATTCGTATTTGTTACGAGGCCATTGAGGCGGGTGAGGCGAATGCCGGCGACATCGCGTTACTCAAAGTTCAAGCGAGTGAGGTGATGGAATTTTGTGCACGCGAAGCGATGCAGATCCTGGGAGGCGTGGGGTACATGCGAGGCAATCGTGTTGAGCGCATTTACCGGGAGGTGAGAGTCAACGCGATCGGCGGCGGCTCTGAAGAGATTATGAGAGATTTGGCGAGCAGACAATACGGGCTCTAAGAGACATACGAGGTAGACGAAATGACAGCAACCGAGACCAGCCTAAAAAACTTCCAATCCGACGTCGATCAGTGGATGGCGGAAAACGTGCCAAAAAATCCAGGCTTTCTTCTGCCTCTGACGTTTCTAGAAGTGGGAACCGAGCAGCAGCTCGACTTCCTTCGCGACTGGCAGCACAAGCTCTGGAGTGCCGGGTTTTTGGGCATGCATTGGCCGACGCAATACGGTGGGCAGGGAAGCGACGCCGCCTATCAGGGTATCGTTGACAAGGCCCTTACCGCACACAATGCCCCCATTATTTTCAACACCATTGGTCTCAACTGGACGGGACCGCTGTTATTGGACGTGGGGACAGAAGAAGATCGCCAGCGCTACATTAAGAATATTCTGACTGGCGATGAAATCTGGTGTCAGGGCTTCTCCGAGCCAGACCACGGCTCGGACTTGGGTAACGTACAAACAAAAGCGGTTCGTGATGGCGATGAGTACATTGTCAACGGCAGCAAAATTTGGACGACTTTGGGTAACTACGCAGACCACATGATTCTGCTGGCCCGTACCGACAACACGACCGCACGAAAATACGATGGTTTGTCGTTTTTCTTATCGCCCATGCGCGTGCAGGGTGTTGAGGCGCGGCCGATTCGTAAGGTCACGGGTGAATACGGTTTTAACGAGACGTTTTTCACTGATGCACGAATTCCCGCCGCTTGCCTGCTCGGTGACGAGGGTGGTGGTTGGCGCATGGCCATGA
>JABIZW010000267.1 GCA_018666295.1 Halieaceae bacterium | reverse complement strand
TGATGTGTTCCACGTGGAACAAGGGGTGCTCACGAGCGCCAATAAAATGGCATAATAGAAGCCACTGACAGGAGATCTCATGGAAGACACCACACCAGGCGCCGAAGAGACGAGTTACGATTCGTCCAGCATTAAAGTACTTAAAGGCTTAGACGCGGTCCGGAAGCGTCCCGGTATGTACATTGGCGACACTGACGACGGCACTGGCCTGCATCACATGGTCTTCGAAATTGTCGACAACTCTATTGACGAAGCGCTCGCTGGGCATTGCAGCCAGGTCGACATTGTTATTCATCCCGACGAATCAGTCAGTGTAAGTGATGATGGTCGTGGGATTCCAACGGAACAACACGAAGAAGGTGTCTCTGCCGCAGAAGTCATTATGACCGTACTTCATGCCGGTGGTAAATTTGACGACAACACCTATAAAGTTTCGGGGGGGTTACATGGCGTTGGCGTTTCTGTAGTTAATGCGTTGTCAGAAGAGCTGTGTCTGACGATTCGACGTCAAGGTAAGCTTCACGAACAAATTTACCGCCATGGCGTGCCCGACGGGCCGCTATCTGTGATTGGTGAAACACAAGAATCAGGCACGTCTGTTCGCTTTAAACCTTCGGATGCGACTTTTACAAATATTAAATTCCACTTCGATATTCTGGCAAAGCGACTCAGAGAGCTGGCGTTTCTAAACTCAGGCGTTCGAATTGTGTTGTCTGATGAGCGCAGCGGACAGAGCGAAACCTATTGTTACGACGGCGGATTAAATGCTTTTGTTAATTTTTTAAACCACGCAAAGTCAACCATAAACAAAGTATTCCACTTCGAAACGATGAGTGACGATGGCGTCAGTGTTGAGGTCGCACTTCAGTGGAATGATGGCTTCCAAGAGAATATTTTTTGTTACACCAACAATATCCCTCAGCGCGATGGCGGAACACACCTCGCTGGGTTTAGGTCCGCACTGACTCGCGGCTTAAACGGCTATATAGAGCGAGAGGGCCATGCAAAAAAAGCCAAGGTTAATACGACGGGTGATGACGCGCGCGAGGGACTGACGGCGATTGTCTCAGTGAAAGTCCCTGACCCTAAGTTTTCTTCTCAGACGAAGGATAAATTGGTGTCAAGTGAGGTAAAGCCCATTGTTGAACAGGCCATGGGTGCTGCGTTTGGCGAGTTTTTACTCGAAAACCCGGGTGATGCGAAGTCCATTGTTGGAAAAATGCTGGACGCCGCCCGTGCTCGGGAAGCGGCGAGAAAAGCGAGGGAAATGACGCGACGCAAGGGTGCACTGGACATTGCCGGGTTGCCCGGAAAGTTAGCAGACTGCCAAGAGCGAGACCCGTCGCTTTGCGAGCTCTACTTGGTGGAGGGGGATTCAGCGGGCGGCTCGGCGAAACAAGGCCGAAACCGGAAATTCCAAGCGATTTTGCCCCTTAAAGGGAAGATCTTAAATGTTGAACGTGCTCGTTTCGACAAAATGCTGGGTAACGCTGAGGTGGGTACTATTGTTACAGCGCTGGGCTGCGGCATTGGTAAGGATGAATTTAATCCGGATAAACTTCGTTATCACAGAATTATCATCATGACTGACGCGGACGTAGACGGTTCTCATATTCGAACCTTATTGTTGACGTTCTTTTTTCGCCAAATGCGCGAACTCGTCGAGCGGGGGCACGTTTACATTGCACAACCGCCGCTTTACAAGCTCACGCGCGGCAAATCGAGTCAGTACCTCAAAGATGAGGACGCATTTTCCGAATATTTGACGAATGCGGCGCTCATTGAAACTACATTATTTAAGAACGACACTGACGAAGGACTGTCAGGAGACGCATTGTCCGAATTAGTAGCGCGGTATCAGCGTATCGAGGCGACGGTGAGTCGTTTGAGTCGAGTGTATTCGACCGATGTACTGTGGGAGTTGGTTCACGTGCCCCGATTAATGATTGACGACATGGGTGAGGAGTCAAAAGTAGCCGCCTTCGCTGATATATTAAGTGAGCGCTTACTGTCAGTTACCGATAGCAGTGCAAGCTATGAGTGCCTGCTTCGGCGCGACCCAGAGCGTGGAAATTATTACGTGGTCGTGCGCCGAACAGCACACAGTGTGGCGACCGATATTGTGCTTGGCCACAATCTGTTTAGCTCCAGTGAATACCGTGACTTGACTGATTTGGGTGATGTCTTGAGTGAGACGGTCACGGCCGATAGCTATGTGAAGCGCGGAGAAAAGGTCTTTGCCGCGGCCGACTTTTCGAAAATTATGCGTTGGTTGCTCGATGAGGCGCGCCGAGGATGTTCGGTTCAGCGCTACAAGGGCCTTGGTGAAATGAACCCTGGCCAGCTTTGGGACACCACCATGGATCCCGACGCAAGACGCATGCTACGGGTAACCATTGAAGACGCGATTCGCGCTGATCAGATGTTTATGACGCTCATGGGTGATGATGTTGAGCCACGTCGTGAATTTATTGAAACAAACGCGCTTGCGGTGGCGAATCTAGATATCTAACGGCGCCTAAAAGTCGCTAACTGGTCTCATCGCCATCTTTTAGCGTCGATTTTTCGGTTGCTAGTGACAGTTGATTAGCGTCTGTTTGATCGGGAAGAATGTCCAGGTTTTCGGGAAAGCTCTTTGACACGCGTGTGGAGAGCGACTGAAAACGGTCCACCTTACCGTGAAGGCCCTGCCGGCCGACCAAGCTCGTAACCGCTTCGTTGTAGCGTTTGGTGGTTTGCGAAAGGGATGCCCCCACGCCTTCCATTCGCTCTGCCACAAGACAAACCGCATTAAAAATGTCGCCTGCACGGTCACTGATTTCACGAGCCTCTTTGTTGCTTCTCTCGACCATCCAGAGGTTGGCTACTGTGCGCAGAATCGGCATGAGTGTCGTGTGCGAGACTAATATGACATTTTTCCGGTAGCCGTAATTAAACAGGTCTCGATGCGTGCGCATAATCTCAATATAGGCGGGCTCTACAGGCATAAACATCAATACAAAATCGGGACTTTGTAGTCCTGCTAGGTTGGCATAATCTTTCCCAGAGAGCTGATCAATATGCCGCTTCACGGCGCCCGCATGTGCAGTAAGTGCCAGCGTGCGCGTTGCGTCGTCTTCTGCAGAAAACGCGCGCTCGTAGTCGACTAGAGAGACCTTGCTGTCAATGACAACGTGCTTCTTTTGTGGCAGGTAAACCACAAAGTCAGGAAGCAATCGTTGTCCGTCCTCACCTTTGAACGCCTGTTGCGCCTCGAAGTGTTCACCTCGCCTTAGCCCTGCTAACTCCAACGTCCGCTCTAACTGTTCTTCGCCCCAATTACCCACGAGTTTTTTATCGCCTTTTAAGGCCTTGGTGAGGTTGTTAGCTTCCGAGGACATTTCTTGACCCACCTCATGAAGCTGTTTAATTTGTGTCTTTAACGCTGCATTTTGGCCCGTTAAATCGGTGTGAACTTGGTTAACTCTGCTCTGAAAACCATCGATCTTCTGCGAAAGTGGCTTAAGAAGCTGATCAAGCGACTCCTGATTACGTGAGGACAGCGTTCGCTCACCTTGACTGACAAGGGCCTGAGCTGTTTTTTCAAACTCGAGGCGAAGCACGCGCTTTGCTTCTTCAAGAAGTGCCGTCTTTTCGGCCTGCTCGCTGTCTTTGAGCGCTAACGTCGCTTTAAGGCCTTCTTCTCGCCCACACGTCGCGAGGAGCTGTTGATTGATCGTTTGAAGCTCTGCTTGCAGGCGAGTCAGCTCTTCGCGAGCGATTTTTCCGCGGGTGAGCGCCTCCGCCACTGACCGGCGGTAGATACTCTGCCGATAAACGAGGTAACCAATAGCAGTCGCACTCAGCGCAACGAGGGTCAACGCAACGAGAAGCGCATTAGCAGTCATTGAGTAAAAGAGCTCATCGCGCCAGCACCGCAAGGTCGGCTACTTTGAGGAACTGTGCCCGCAGTTCTTGAAGTAGTGCAAGTCGGTTGAGTCGCACGGCCCTGTCCT
>JABIZW010000266.1 GCA_018666295.1 Halieaceae bacterium | reverse complement strand
TTAGGAAGGACTGAAACGACGTAGTCGAGATCGTTGAAAAAATCAGGGTCACGAGCGGTATAACATTTAACAAAACCGGGTACCGAACGACCGTCCGAGTTAAGGCCTTTGCACCGAATGCCAAATTGCCCTGCCGCTTGTGCAACGGCCTGTCCTATACTGCCAGTACCGAGGATTCCCATTGTCTTACCTAGAACGCCGGGTTCTGGCGAACTGTCCCATTGGGAGGCGGTGGCCCGCGTTATGACGCGACGTTCGATCGAGAGAATCCAGCCCATGACAAATTCTGACATGGCCTGTCCAAAAACGTGTTTAAGCGGTGTGACGACAACGTTAGAAGGTATCTGTGATGCGAGTGCATCGATGCCTGCCCATGTGCTTTGAATCCACTCTAATTTTGGGCAAATGACCACCCATCGGGCTGCGTCTTGAGGCGCGCCTACCAGCACGCGGACAGACTCAAAGCGGGTATCACTCGCCAGAGGCGCTTGTGGATCAAGTCGCAGCGTCACTAAACGTCCCGCAATCAACTCCATCACGTGCTTTGGCCACTCTTCATGGGGCTCTGCGATCAGCAGTATCTCGGGCTTCATTGACACATCTCTGCACCGTTAACATTTGGAGCATGGTATACTTTGGTTTCGCTGGGGACCATTCATCCAAAAGCGCAATCGCGCGCTTTTGGTTTGTCGTTTTGTTATCGATCCAGCCTTCAGTTCACCGCGTAAGGCTGTGGCATTCCCTAAAAAGCAAAGGTCTCATGGATACGATCCGCCAAGAGTGGTTCTCAAATATTCGAAACGATGTTCTGGCAGGACTCGTTGTTGCGTTGGCGCTTATTCCCGAGGCCATTGCTTTTTCAATCATTGCGGGAGTCGATCCTAAAGTCGGACTTTATGCGTCGTTTTCGATCGCAGTCATCATAGCGTTTACCGGAGGTCGTCCCGGCATGATCTCGGCGGCGACCGGTGCGATGGCACTGCTCATGGTGACGTTAGTCAAAGATCATGGCCTTCAGTACTTGTTCGCCGCCACTGTGCTCACAGGGGTTCTGCAAATCATCGCAGGATGGGTTCGTCTCGGTGAGTTGATGCGATTCGTGTCGCGCTCGGTGGTCACAGGGTTTGTCAATGCACTGGCCATCTTGATTTTTATGGCACAGCTGCCCGAACTCACCAACGTCGGTTGGGAGGTCTACGTAATGACCGCTGCGGGGCTTACTATTATTTACGGGTTACCACGACTCACAACGGCGATTCCCTCACCGCTCATTACCATCGTATTTCTGACGTTCGTGGCCATTGTCATGGATTTGGATATACGAACAGTCGGAGACATGGGGGATCTGCCCAGCAGTCTGCCGAACTTTTTCATGCCTGACGTTCCCATGACCTGGGAGACCTTAGAAATTATTTTTCCCTACTCGGCAACGCTGATGGTCGTGGGTCTCCTTGAGTCGCTGATGACGGCGACGATTGTTGATGATTTGACGGATACGCAGAGTGATAAGAATCGCGAGTGCGTGGGTCAGGGTGTTGCCAATGTGGCGACAGGCTTCATGGGTGGAATGGCCGGGTGCGCCATGATCGGACAGTCGGTTATCAACGTGAAATCGGGTGGTAGGGGACGTCTATCGACACTGGTGGCGGGCTTACTCTTGCTGGTCATGGTGGTTTTTGCAGGTGACTGGGTGAGTCAGATCCCGATGGCCGCTTTGGTGGCAGTGATGATCATGGTGTCCATTGGAACATTTAACTGGGATTCGATCAGAAACTTGAAGAGCCACCCTAAGAGTTCGAGTGTTGTGATGCTCTCTACCGTGTTTGTGACCGTTGCGACGCACGATTTAGCCCAAGGTGTTTTGACGGGCGTTCTGCTCTCTGGATTTTTCTTTGCCCAAAAAGTGGGTCGTATTTTGAGTGTCAGCTCAGTCGCATGTGACGAAGGTCGTGCGCGCAGATACACCGTTTTTGGCCAAGTCTTTTTCGCGAGCGCCGATCGATTCTCGACGGTATTTGACTATCAAGAGGTCGTGGACAAGGTCTACATTGATGTGAGTCGTGCCCATTTTTGGGACATTACTGCGGTCAGTGCACTCGATAAAATCGTCATTAAGTTTCGACGTGAGGGCACTGACGTAGAGGTTATTGGACTCAATCAGGCCAGTGCAACCCTCGTGGATAAGTTTGCCATCCACGACAAAGATGGAGCAGAAGATCTGCTCCTTGATCACTGAGGATTAGGTCATGCGCCAGCCGCGAAAAATATTGGCTTGTGTCGATCAATCGGATTACGCGACACATGTGGCTGATTATGCCGCATGGGCGGCGACTCGGTTGTCTTCGCCCTTGGAGTTGCTGCACGTGATAGATCGTCACCAGGAGATTGCTTCTGAGATCGACCGCTCCGGATCGATTGGTATGGATGCTCAAGAAAACTTATTGGAGCGTCTTTCTCAAGAAGAGGGCGAGCGAAGCCGCGCAGCACGTGATCAAGGTCGTCTCTTTCTCAATGGACTCAAGCAGCGCTGTGAAGTGCATGCGCAGGTACAAATAGACACGCGTCAGCGCTATGGGCAGCTCCTGGGTACATTACAAGAACAAGAGTCAACCGTTGCAATGTACATTTTAGGGCGACGTGGAGAGTCGGCAGTGCATACGCGGCGTGATTTAGGTCGTCACGTTGAAGCGATCTGTCGACAGATAAAGCGCCCCGTTATGACGGTATCGGACGACTTCAAGGCGCCCAAAAGCGTTCTTGTTGCCTTTGATGGTGGAAAAATGACGCGCCGAGGTATCGAACTTCTTGCTGCGTATCCCAATATGCGTGATTTACCCATTCACGTCATCATGTCAGGTAAGCGCAGTAACGAGTCTGCTCGGCAACTCGAGTGGGCGGAGCGGGTGCTGACTGACGCCTCTTTTGATGTCAACGCAACCTTTATTGCAGGCGATCCAGAGCAAGTGGTGACACGTGCCATCGCCGAGCGCGAAGCCGACCTCTTAATCATGGGTGCATACAGCCACTCGCCTTGGAGAAGTCTCCTGTTAGGAAGCCGAACCAATGACCTGCTTCGCGCGTCACAAGTGCCGACAATCACCCTGCACTTATAGGCTTGCGTGCAAATAGGGGAGTGCCCCCATTGTTCACCCGGTCTCCAAACCGATAGCCGTGGCAATCTCGCTATAGCGGACACTCTTTTGACGAAGCCCCACGCGTGCTACGGTTCGGCTTCCAGTACAGGGGATTACAATGCGTTTACTCACTTTATGGGCACTCTTACTTGTCTGTTCACCATCCTTTGCCATCGAGTCACTCGAGGCGTCCCCAGAGCCGTTGTCAGTGTTGGACCGCAGCGAATTTCTTCCCGGATTTTTACCGCTCTACTGGGATAAAGACGAGGGACAGCTGTTCGCTGATATTCAGGAAATCACGGAGCCTTTAATCTATTACAACGGACTGTCCCATGGCGTGGGCTCAAATGATTTGGGACTTGATCGCGGTCGGTTGGGCGAGACCTATCTGGTCGAATTTGAGCGCGTCGGTCAGAAGGTCTTTCTGACCGCTATTAACACCAAATACGTGGCTCGGTCTGAAAACTTGGCGGAGCGTCGTGCCGTAGAGGAGGCCTTTGCTAAATCGATCATTTGGGGTTTCGAGGTCGTGGAAGCGACCGATGAGCACGTGTTTATTGACCTTACCGACTTTGCGTTAAGTGATGCGACCGGATTGTCTGAGCACCTGGCGGCGAGAGGAGAGGGATCTTATGCGATCGATGCGTCGCGATCAGCGATCTACAAAGCTAAAACAAAGTCGTTTCCCGACAATACAGAAATTGACGCGACGCTAACCTACGCAGGACAGTCGGAAGGCGCCATATTGAGGACCGTAGCGCCGAATCCGAGCGCCATTACCGTGCACAGTCATCACTCGTTTGTACGTCTGCCGGATGATGGCTACACGCCGTTACCGTTTGATCCAAGAGCGGGTTACATCGACAGTGGTGAAGCCAGTTTGGTGTACGACTACGCCAGCCCCATTGATGCGCCCGTGAAGTCCGCATTTGCTCGACGACACCGTTTGGAGAAAGTAGATCCGACCGCTGAGATCAGCGAAGCGGTAGAGCCGATTGTGTACTGGGTGGACTCCGGTGCTCCAGAGCCTGTCAAAACGGCACTTATCGACGGTGCACTCTGGTGGAATCAAGCCTTTGAGGCGGCCGGCTACAAAGACGCCTTTCAAGTGAAGGTCTTGCCCGCGGGGGTCGACTCAATGGACATTCGTTACAACGTGATTCAGTGGGTGCATCGTTCAACGCGCGGCTGGTCCTATGGTGCGAGTGTTCGTGATCCACGTACTCAAGAAATTCTGAAAGGGCATGTGACGCTGGGCTCCCTGAGGGTGAGGCAGGATTACCTAATTGCCGAAGGACTGGTGGCGCCTTACGGTGAGTCCAATTCGAGCGAGGCTATCAGTGACTTTGCACTCGCACGCATTCGCCAGTTGTCGGCCCATGAGGTAGGGCATACGCTGGGTATTGCACACAATTTTGCTGCAAGTGCCGACGACAGAGCATCGGTCATGGACTACCCACACCCCTTTGTGACCCTCAGTGAATCTGGCGAGGTGGAGCTTGGTGATGCCTACGCGGAAGGCATAGGTGCTTGGGATAAGCGTGCGATTGTCTGGGGCTATCAAGATTTTCCTGAGGGTGCCTCTGAGACTGATGGTAGGGCTGCGATTATCGAGGAGACTTTGGCCTCGGGCTTGACCTATGTTGCGGACGAGCATGCGCGTATCGGCAGTCGATCCTCAGCGGGGCCTGCACACCCCGATGGCAGTCTATGGGACAGCGGCAGTGACGCCGTTGTTGAGCTCAACCGGATGATGGCGTTACGCGCACATGTTCTTGAGAACTTCTCCGAGAAAGCGATCCAAAAAGGTAGACCACTGGCCACACTCGAAGACGTGTTGGTCCCCGCGTATTTGATGCATCGTTACCAAGTGGCTGCAGCCGCCACCTTACTCGGCGGACAGGCGTTTACCTATGCCATGCGAGGCGACGGGCAAACCGCAACAACGCGTGTATCGGCTGAGGACCAGCGATCGGCTTTATCGGCAATGCTTGCCACATTAGAACCTAATGTGTTGCGGCTCTCAGACAAGGTGGTGTCGATGATTCCACCCAGACCCCCTCAGTCCGGGGTCAGTCGAGAACTGTTTCCCCGTCATACGGGGTACGTATTTGATCCTATGGCTGCAGCAGCGACAGCAGCACAGATCACATTGTCACAGCTGCTCGATCATAAACGAGCGGCTCGGATGAACAATCAGCAATTGATCGACTCAAGCCTTCCAAATTTTGGAGATATGCTCTCGATAGTCATCAATGATCGATGGCCCGAAGCCCGAGACGCTGAGCTGGTGGCGATTGAACGAACGGTACAACTTTTAATGGTCGACAAGCTGGCCGAGCTGCTTGGGAACGCGTCTGCGGCGGTGCAAGTCCGTGCCGATGCGTTGGATGCCTTACTTAAAATTCAACGTCGTGCAGAAAAATCTCGAGAGCGGACTCTTGCGGGTAATGCGCACATGCGATTTTTGGCGAAACGCATAGGCGTTTTGCTGGACGACCCAAGCGCATTTCAGAGTTCCGAGTTGATGTTGCCGCCTGGCTCACCGATCTGACACTGTGGCTCTGCAGGCTGCCAGTGGACTCAGCGCAGAGGCCTCAGACGTTTGCGTCGCTCGGATATTGCTCACGAAGAATGCGCTTGAGTATCTTTCCGCTGGGGTTCCTCGGGATAACATCGATGAACTCAACGGCCGCAGGTTGCTTGAAACGGGCGAGCTTGTCTTGACAGTAGGAGAGAATTTCTTCGGCCGTCAGTGCGTCATCGGTTTTCACCACTACGGCGAGCGGTGACTCGCCCCACTTTTCACTGCGCTGCCCAATAACCCCCGCCTCACTAATGCCTGGGTGACTTTGCAAGACACCTTCAATTTCGGCGGGGTATACATTTTCTCCACCTGAAATAATCATATCTTTGATTCGGTCTTGTATCGAGAAGAAGCCTTGGTCATCCATGACACCAACGTCACCGGTGCGAAGCCACCCGTTCACTAGGGTGTCGGCGGTTGCGTCAGGTCGATTCCAATACTCACGCATGATGTGCTTGCCTCGGACGAGCATTTCCCCCGCTTCACCGACCGGCACTTCGTTTCCGTATTCGTCTGCGACCATCACTTCGGTAAAGAAAAATGGCTTGCCGCACGACTCTGGTTTGCTCACTGCGTTCAGCGAATCCATAAGGCACGCAGGACCACAGGTCTCGGTGAGACCGTAAACTTGATTGATGTCGATGCCCATGTGTTGAAATTGTTGGGTGAGTGCCAATGGCACCGGCGCGGCGCCTGTCATGAAGCCGCGAACGCTGGACCAATCGTAGTTCTCGTAGCCTGGAACCTGCACCATGAAATTGAGCATTGCCGGTACCAGTAGTCCACTGGTGATTTTTTCACGTGCCACGCATTCCCAAGCAGCGACGGGATCAAAGCTCCTCATCACATAGGTCGTTGCACCGTGGTAAACGTTGATGGTCAGCGGAGTGAGTGCGCCCACGTGAAACATCGGTAAGCAGGCGAGATAGCGTTCATTGGCTTGGTAATCGGCGGTCGCGTGAATCGTGAGCACCCCCCACATTGCCGTTGTATGTGTGTGAACAACGCCCTTTGGAAGCCCGGTAGTTCCTGACGTGTACATAATGTAAAGCATGTCGTCATCTTCAGCGCCGCAGTGAGGCTCGTGGGTGCCGGATGCCCCACAGAACTGCTCATATGACGTGGCAAACGATTGAGCGGCGTCGTCTGAGGCGCCGTCCAGTACCTGAAGCCACTGCTGAATATCGGTTTTATTGGCGCGCCTGTGTAACTCTGTCGCGGTTGACGAAAAAGCATCATCGAAGATCAGTCGGGTTGCTCCGGCGTCCTTCAAGATGAATTCAAGCTCGTCCGCAACAAGCCGCCAGTTTAGCGGAACAACGACGCCACCCACCTTCGCAATTGCGAAAAACGCTTCCATAAATTCCACGGAGTTCATGAGCAGTAAACCCACTCGATCACCCGGTTTTATGCCATCGGCCTGAAGCGAGTTCGCAAGTCGATTCGCGCGCTCATTAAGCGCTTTAAATGTGAACCGGCGGCTGCCATCGCTCTCGACGTAGGCCTCGCGCTCGGGATTGAGATGCGCACGCTTTGATAGCAATAACCCCATATTCATCTGCATGTTGTGTCTTCATCCTTTTTTATGGGCCCTGTTTTTTTATTTGTATTCACCGGGGCCGTTATGTGATCAACATTGGTCGGATTTTGTGCAAAATTCAAGCCTCTCAAAGGCTTTTTGCCCGACACCGTCGTGGCTTAGGTTGTGTGAATTGCCCGCTGAGCTCAGACGGATCCGGTCTTGCTCATGGAAGTAACGTCAAAAGTTATCACTTTGTCGTACAACACCTACTTCTTGACCCTTGAATGTGGTAAAAAGCGCGCGCATTGGAAGTGGCTGTAGCCTCGTGTCACAGCAATTCCGAGTAAACGACTTTATAAGGCGCCGGTTGTTGATGTTTACAGACATCGCTTAGCCGGCATGGCGCAGCGGGGAGACTACGCTGTTGTCGCCCGACTTAACGCAACCGACTGGAAGATGAGAACAATGTCTGCAGACCTATCCCTGTATCGCAACATCGGTATTTTCGCGCACGTCGACGCGGGTAAAACCACGACGACCGAGCGCATTTTAAAACTGACCGGAAAGATCCACAAAACCGGCGAAGTGCATGACGGTGCAGCAACTACCGACTTCATGGCACAAGAACAGGAGCGTGGTATTACAATTCAGTCTGCGGCGACAACCTGCTTCTGGAAAGATCACCGAATGAACATCATCGACACGCCCGGACACGTTGATTTCACGGTTGAGGTGTACCGATCGTTGAAGGTTCTCGATGGTGGAGTCGGCGTATTCTGTGGTTCCGGCGGTGTTGAGCCTCAATCTGAGACGAACTGGCGTTACGCCAACGAGTCAGAGGTCGCGCGATTAATTTTTGTCAATAAGCTCGACCGGTTGGGAGCGGATTTCTACCGTGTTGTCGACCAGGTACGTAACGTGCTCGCGGCTAACCCCTTGGTGATGACGTTACCCATTGGTACTGAAGACGATTTCGTCGGCGTTGTTGATGTTCTGACCAAGCAAGCCTATGTCTGGGATGATTCCGGCAAGCCTGAAAACTTTGAGGTCGTTGACGTTCCTGCAGATATGGTCGACGACGTTGAGACTTACCATGAGCAGCTCATTGAGGCTGCGGTCGAAATGGACGACGACGTAATGATGGCGTACATGGAAGGCGAGACGCCTTCCTTAGAAGACATTAAGCGGTGTATTCGCATTGGCACGCGCACCATGCACTTCTTCCCTACGTACTGCGGAAGTGCGTTCAAAAATAAAGGCATTCAGCTTGTACTGGATGCGGTTGTTGATTACTTGCCCAGTCCAACCGAAGTCGATCCACAGCCGTTGACTGACGAAGAAGGCGAGCCGACGGGAGAAGTCGCGATAGTCGACGTTAATGAGCCCCTACGAGCACTCGCGTTCAAGATTATGGATGACCGTTTTGGTGCGCTGACCTTTATCCGTGTCTATTCGGGCACGATGAAAAAGGGTGACACTATCCTTAATGCAGCCACCGGCAAGACTGAACGAATCGGCCGGATGGTAGAGATGCACGCGGACGATCGTACCGAAATTGATATGGCTCAGGCGGGCGATATATTTGCCTGTATCGGAATGAAAAACGTTCAAACCGGACACACGCTGTGCTCAACGGCTTCGCCCTGCACACTAGAGGCGATGGTGTTCCCTGATCCGGTGATTTCTATTGCCGTTGCGCCGAAGGATAAAGGCGGGTCAGAGAAGATGGGAATTGCGATCGGTAAGATGATTGCAGAAGATCCATCATTCCGTGTTGAGACTGACGAGGACTCCGGCGAGACCATTCTGAAAGGTATGGGCGAACTGCACCTTGATATTAAAATTGACATTCTTCGAAGAACATACGGTGTTGACCTTGAAGTCGGACAGCCTCAGGTGGCCTATCGTGAAACGATCACGCAAGCTATTGATGACAGCTACACGCACAAAAAGCAGTCCGGTGGCTCAGGTCAGTTCGGGAAGATTGATTTCCGCATCATTCCGGGACAACCGGGTGACGGCTTTACGTTCACTTCAAGTGTCGTGGGCGGTAATGTTCCGAAAGAATTCTTCCCAGCGATCGAAAAAGGCTTTTCGGTCATGATGCAGGAAGGTCCGCTGGCAGGGTTCCCGGTATTAGACGTTGCGGTAGAGCTGTACGACGGTGGATTCCACGCGGTTGACTCCTCGGCAATTGCGTTTGAGCTTGCCGCTAAGGGTGCGTACCGTCAGAGCATGCCAAAAGCTTCACCTCAACTGATCGAGCCTATTATGAAGGTTGACGTGTTCACACCGGACGATCACGTGGGTGACGTCATTGGTGACCTCAACCGTCGCCGCGGCATGATCAAGGATCAGGAAGCTGGTGTCACTGGCGTGCGTATTAAAGCCGATGTTCCACTGTCAGAGATGTTTGGCTATATTGGACATCTACGTACCATGACGTCTGGCCGCGGTCAGTTCTCTATGGAATTTGCACACTATATGCCTTGCCCACAAAACATTGCTACTGATGTTATTGCTGCGGCCAAGGAGCTGAAAGAAGCTAAGTAAGCCGCTTCTTTCAGCTACAAAAAACCCCGCTGGTGCAAACCAACGGGGTTTTTTATTGCCTAGGCTTTTGCTAACTTGCCCAACGATTTATTACTGAACGCGATGCCGCAGCATATTCCGAAGCCGCTCGCGCAACAAACAGCTAACCCATATTTTTCGCCATTACAGCTTCGGTGATATTCTTTGGCGCTTCGGCATACTTCTCAAATTCCATCGTAAAGGTCGCACGACCCTGAGTGGCAGAGCGTAGATCCGTGGCATAGCCAAACATCTCTGCCAGAGGCACCTCGGCATCAACGACCTTGCCCATAGGGCTATCGGCCATGCCCAGGATCATGCCGCGACGACGGTTTAGATCCCCTACTACATCACCCATATTTTCCTCTGGGGTGACTACCTCAACCTTCATCATGGGTTCAAGCAATATGGCTCCGCCATGATCTTTCAGGTCTCTTGTGGCCAGCGAGCCAGCAATCTTAAAGGCCATTTCCGATGAATCCACATCATGGAAAGAACCGTCGTAGAGAGTTGCCTTG
>JABIZW010000259.1 GCA_018666295.1 Halieaceae bacterium | reverse complement strand
GTGGGCTCTACAAAATCCCAGTGCTCGTCGGTGTACTCGCCCGTGACCGTCTGAATCATAATCGATTCGGGCAGTTTGAGATCTGCGCGACTCAAAAATTGATGCGCGGGAATGAATTTACCGCGGGCATTGCCCGTCATATCAGGAACGAGGCATTCAACCTCAGAAATAGCGTTACTTTCTAGCCAATCCCGAATTACATCAATACCGGGGTATATAATATCGCCGGTTGCATTCTTCTCTGGCGAATACACAATCGTGGCGTTTTTATCGCGTCGTTTATTTGACCCGCTCATAAAGCACTCTATTTAACGATGAAACGGCAGTATGGTGTGGCACCTCCATGCTCGCAAGAGGCATAATCGCCAAATGCAACGTTCATTCAACGGCTACCCCGATAGCTGGTACACCGCTTCTTCTCAAATTCCCCCCGAGCGCGAATCGCTCAACGGCGAAGCAACAGCAGACGTCTGTGTCATTGGCGCAGGTTATACGGGCCTGTCAGCCGCACTGCACTTAACAGAGCTTGGTCATTCAGTCATCGTGCTCGAAGCAGAGCGCGTGGGATGGGGCGCATCTGGGCGAAATGGTGGGCACGTGGGTACTGGCCAACGTGCCGATCAACTGTCGCTGGAAGCCTGGTTTGGTCGGAGCGCCGCACAAGATCTCTGGCGCTTGGGATTGGAGGCGGTTGAACTGGTCACTCACCTTGTTACAAAACATCAGATCGAGTGCGAGTTTGGTGAGACCAATGTCCACTTTGCAGCTAAGCGCTCTCACGTGGACGAGCTCAAAGAAGAGATTGAACATCTTCAGACGCACTATAACTATTCAGACATTGAAGGTGTCGACAAACACTCTCTTCACGAAGTGACCTCGGGAGTCGGTTTCCACTACGCCGCTATTGATCGTGGAGCAAGACACCTGCACCCACTGAAATATTGTTTAGGTCTTGCAGCGGCTGCCGCTGACGCGGGCGCAACTATTTTTGAACGCAGTAAAGTCACGCGCCTCGCTCAGACCGAAGGTGGTGTGGACATCACCACAGAGGGTGGCCGCGTCAACGCCCAAAAAGTCGTGATCGCGTGTAACGGATACCTTGACACTCTGTTCGCACCCATCGCGAGTAATATCATGCCGATCAACAACTTCATCGTGGCCACCGAGCCGCTTGATCAAGATGTCGCATCGCGCCTCAACCCCCTTAACGCATCGCTCTCAGACAGCCTATTTGTCATTAATTACTGGAAGCTCTCGCACGACCGCCGCCTTATTTTTGGCGGGGGCGAGACCTACAGTGACAAATTCCCAGACTCCATCACCGAATTTGTTCGGCCCAAACTACTGGCGATTTATCCAGAGCTATCCGCCACGAAACTGGAATTCGGCTGGGGTGGAACGCTTGCGATAACGCGAAATCGCATGCCTGACCTCGGCGTGAGCAACGGCTCAATTTTTTATGCTCAGGGTTTCTCGGGTCATGGCGTGCCGACAGCAACGATGGCCGGCAAGCTCATCGCCTTGGCCATAAACGGCGGCCATGAAGATTTCGATCTCATGGCCGGCCTAAAAACACGAAAGTTTCCCGGAGGCCCTCTGCTGCGACGACCCTCGCTCATTGCCGGCATGCTTTTTTACAGTTTACGTGATCGACTGGGTCGGTAGTGCATCACTCGGCGGTTGATAACTGCGCTGCCGAAAGCACAAAAAATTGAATTTTCATGTTTCGGCTCCACAATTGAAACGACGGTGTGATACCGTCGGTAGTCAACACAGGGGAGAGAGCCATGAATCCGTTAACTGGCAGACCCAGTGCGTTATTAGTTGTCTCTGATGGCTTCCTTGCCAAACAACTGACAGATGCGCTCCACATTCAGGGATACAAGACGGTTAGAGCAGCGCTTGCTCGTGACTGCTATTCAGCCTGGTCGTCGCCAGAGCGTTTTTCTTTTTGCATTATAGATCAGCATCTTGCGGATCAACCCGGACACGTGCTCGCCAAGTATCT
>JABIZW010000258.1 GCA_018666295.1 Halieaceae bacterium | reverse complement strand
GGTCGAGGCCAAGATGACGCTTCGGTGATAGAGCGGCGAATGCAGTCAGCACGAGATGAAATAATTCACTACAGCGAAGCTGACTTCGTGGTACTCAACGATGTCTTTAATCAAGCTTTAAGTGACCTGGAGTCAATTATTTGTAACCAACAGCCCTCGCAGACGCCACAGTCTGAGCGTCTTGCATCGGTCATCGCCGATTTACTCGCACCTTAACCAGAGCACGGAGTCGACAAGCAAGCCACTCAATCGCTATACTACGCGCCCGTTTCGATTTCAGGACTTTTAAATGGCACGTGTAACCGTTGAAGACTGCCTAGACAATGTTGATAACCGTTTTGAGTTAGTGCTCTTAGCGTCCAAACGCGCGCGTCAACTCAGCACTGGAGGCAAAGATCCTCTCGTTGAAGTCGAGTCGGACAAACCAACTGTTGTTGCACTGCGTGAAATCGCTGAGGGTCTGATTACGCCTGAAGTCATGGCGCGCGAGCATGAGCTAGAAGCAGAAGAGGAGTTTGCAGCGAGCTTCGAAACTCCAGTGCTCTAAGCTGCAATGTAAGGACCTGTGTCCACACCCTTTCAATCCCTAGGAGCCTCATTCACCGACGTCACACGCCGGCTGGGGCTTCAGACCACCTCCAGACATCAACTTCTACCCTCACATGACCAGCGACAGTCGTTTACTGGCTTTGAGGATATTTTAAGCGCTTACCTTCCGTCTGAACTCGTTACAGAGATAAAGCGGGCGTTTTTCTATGCCGAACAGGCGCACTACGGCCAAGCACGACGGACTGGAGAACCCTATGTCACACACCCGCTAGCGGTAGCCACCGTGCTTGCGCGCATGCACATGGACCATGAGAGCATCATGGCGGCGCTTCTCCACGACGTCATCGAAGACACCGGGGTTACTAAAGAGGACATTCGTACTCAATTTGGCGAAGAGGTCGCAGATCTTGTTGATGGTGTGAGTAAGCTCACCCAAGTCGATTTTGACAGTGCGGAACAAAAGCAAGCTGAAAACTTTCAAAAAATGGCGCTGGCTATGGCGCGGGACATCCGCGTCATTTTAGTCAAGCTCGCCGACCGTCTTCACAACATGAGGACACTGGGTGCACTGAGCCCTGAGGCAAAAAAGCGTATTGCCAATGAGACCCTCGATATTTACGCGCCCATAGCCACTAGGCTGGGTATGAATGAAGTACGCATGGAGTTTGAGGACTTGGGGCTGCGCACACTCTACCCAATGCGCGCTCGGCGATTAGAAGCCGCACGCGAGACGGCAGGGGGTCGACGAAAACAACTGATCGAACAAATTTCCGAGCAGCTCGAGCAAGCACTCGCACGGGAAGAAATTGGGGTCGAAATCGCAGGGCGCGAAAAGCACCTTTACAGCATCTATTCGAAAATGCGGGAGAAGCGAAAGTCGTTCTCAGAGATCATGGATATATTCGCATTTCGTATCGTGTGTGAAGACGTAGACTCGTGCTATCGAACACTGGGCATTATTCATTCGCTTTACAAGCCGGTGCCTGGCGAATTTAAAGACTACATTGCCATACCAAAGGCCAATGGGTATCAGTCGCTCCACACCGTGTTAAAAGGGATGCACGGCGTACCCATTGAAATTCAAATTCGCACTCGTGATATGGAAGACATGGCGAATAACGGGATCGCCGCGCATTGGCTGTACAAGAGCCATCAAGACAATGTCAATATTCCTCAGATGCGTGCACGCGAATGGGTTCAAGGTCTTCTTGAGATGCAGCAAACAGCGGGTAACTCTCTTGAGTTTATTGAGAGTGTTAAAATCGACTTGTTCCCCGATGAGGTCTATGTATTCACGCCCAAAGGCGCCATTATGGAGCTGCCAAAAGGCGCCTGTGGGGTCGATTTTGCGTATGCAGTCCACACCGACGTCGGAAACCGATGCGTCGCCTGTCGAATTAATAACCAGTTAGCACCTCTGTCAGAGTCCTTGGAAAGTGGCGTGACCGTTGAAATTGTCACGTCGCCCGCGGGGCGACCGACACCCTCTTGGTTAAACTTTGCCGTCACTGCCCGCGCACGTTCGCAAATTCGCCATTTCCTCAAACAGCAACACCACGAAGATTCCGTCGATCTGGGTCAAAAGCTGCTGGAGAAAGCACTCACTGCATTGCATCCCGATGCCATCGTAAGTGTTGAATCACAGAAATTACTCATTGCAGAGCACTATCCCAAAAGCAGCTTTGATGAAATCCTGACAGACATCGCACTCGGCAATCAGCTCCCCCAGGTCGTGGCCGCTAACTTATTAGGTCAAGCCGGCGCATCACTTGAAAACGATACAAGCGCTCTGGAAATCAAGGGCACCGAAGGTTACGTTTTAGTCTACGCCAAATGCTGTTGCCCGCTTCCTGGCGACCCTATCGAGGGGTTTTTAAGTCCTGATCGAGGCCTTGTTGTGCACCGGGAGACCTGCCGGAATCTGTCAGATCTCAGAGAGCAAACCGAGCGCCTCATGCCTTTGCGATGGGATGATCAAATCGAAGGCGTCTATCCCGTGGCGATTCGCATCGAGTCAGCGAATAAACGTGGCATGATCGCCACGCTTGCGACCAAACTCAGTGCGATTGGCCTCAATATTGAGCGCATATCGACCCAAGACGAATCAGTCCATTTTTCAAGTATTATTATTGAGCTGCAACTCAATAGCCGCGTCCATCTCGCTCGTGTGATGAAGCGCGTTAGAGTTATGGAAGGTGTTCGCAAAGTTGTGCGCTGTAGCCGACGTTAAACGGGAGTTGATATGAATAACCGAGCTGTCATCAGTACCACCGCCGCACCGTCGGCTATTGGCCCGTACTCCCAAGCTGTAAAGGTTGGGAATACTGTATGGATCTCTGGGCAGATTCCCCTCGACCCAGAAACCATGGAGCTGGTCAGCGGAGGCATCGAAGCTGAAACGCGTCAGGTCTTTGCAAATCTTCAAGCGATTGCAAACGCCGCGGGAGGATCGCTTGATAACTCGGTCAAAATTAATATTTCGTTAACCGACTTGGGAAACTTTCAGGTCGTCAACGCGATTATGGCCGAAGAACTGACTGAGCCTTACCCGGCGAGGGCCTGTGTACAAGTCGCCGCACTACCCAAGGGCGTACAGATCGAAATTGAGGCCATCTTAGCGCTCTAACGCATTCTCAGTTCAACGCTGGGAGTGCAGCGCAGCAAGATAACCATCACGAAAACTCGGGTACGTAAGCGTCACACCCATGCCGCGTAGCTTAGTATTACTAATGCGACGACTGTTACGCGGTCGGTTTTCTCTGACACCTCGCGCCTCGCGCTCAAGCTGCTCAAAGCACCAAGCTTCGAGATCCTTTGTCTTCACGGGCTCATCATCATTAAGATTTAGCGTTGCTGGTATGGCACGACCTGAATGATCGCCCAAAATAATAGCGGCAAGGGCCTCAGCCGCATCGTCTCTGTGAATACGGTTGGTGTAGGCATCACCAAATTGAGATACGAATCCATCAAGAATGGGCGTCAACATGGTGGGACGAGCACCATCGTAGAGCCCACTAGGGCGAACAATGGTCGCCACAGCGTGTCGTCGAAAACAGGCCTCGCCCTCCAAAAGAGCTTGAACAAAAGGATCATCTGCGGCAAGTGGCGAGTCTTCAGTCACCCACGCTCCGTCTTTTTCTGCATAAACCCGTGTGGATGAAACAAAAATAGCCCTTCGGCAATGCTGCAACAGCCCCGATTCGCCAATATTGCGTGCGCTCTGAGCGTAGCCCGCTCGATACCCGTCGATGTTGCGACCGCTTGGGACAGGGGTAAAAACCACATAATCGGGCTTCAACGCGGCCGCGTCACGCAGTGAACCGGGCACACCGTAATCGCCGTAGAGGCGAGTCGTGAGCGCATCAGGCAGAATCTCTGGACGTCTAGAAACGCCTGTTACATGGGCCAGTCCCTGAAGTTTAGGGAGTAAGCGTCTCGCTAAATCGCCGAATCCGATAACCATTACGTGTGGAGTCTTCACCTGCCCACCTTCATCCCGTTATTATCATAGAGCCATCCTAATGAAGCTCACTGTGCCGACTGACATTCTTCAACTGCCACTGCAGCAATTCAAGGGCGTAGGACCGAAGGTCCTCGAAAAGCTCAGTGCTATGGGACTTGGGACCGTGGAAGACATGCTGTTCCATTTTCCACTCCGATACCAAGACAAAACACGCTTAACACCCATTGGCGAACTCCGCGAAGGTGTCGATGCAATGGTTCGTGGAACCATTCGAGCATCGGGCATTGCACGCGGACGCCGGCCGACACTCATTGTAAAGGTTGATGATGGTACCGGGTTGGTCACACTTCGTTTTTTTCATTTTCGCCGTTCACAAGCACTGCAGCTCAAGGTGGGCAGCACCATCACGTTGTTTGGACAGCCCCGACTAACGGGTTCTCAGCCGGAGTTTGCTCACCCCGAGTATCAGCTCGGAGATCAAGACACACAACTCGAAGACGTTCTCACACCCATCTATCCGGTGACTGAGGGTCTGGGGCAATCAACAATGCGCAACCTGACCCGGCAAGCTTTAAGCTACTTGTCTAAGAACCCACCCGATGATCTGCTGGAGGGTCTGACTCATGGAGGCCCCTCAATTGCAGAGTCCATTCAAGTGCTACACCGCCCCCCCGCCAATGCCGATGTTCAAGCAATTTTAGAGGGGTCTCACCCGGCGCAGAACCGACTCGCGCTCGAGGAGCTCGTCGCACATCAAATTACACTGCTGTCGCGCCGAGCAAGAACGCTCAAGAAGCGCGCTGCCCAAGTCAGTGGCAGCGGGTCGCTTGCCGAACGCCTCGTATCGGCACTTCCGTTTGTACTCACCTCGGCTCAAACCCGAGTTTGTCAGGAGATACTTGAGGACCTTCGAAAGCCAATACCCATGCTTCGACTGCTACAAGGCGACGTCGGTTCTGGCAAAACCTTGGTCGCGGCTTTAAGCGCCGCGCACATGGTCGAGTGCGGGCACCAAGTCGCGCTGATGGCACCCACCGAACTTCTCTCAGAGCAGCACTACCGAGGTTTTGAACAATGGTTTACACGCCTCTCCATCAAGGTAATGTGGCTCACCGGTCAGGTGAAAGGCAAGGCACGCAAAGAGGCGTTGGCATCTATTGAGGCGGGTAGTGTGGATATTGTGGTGGGAACACATGCCTTATTTCAGGAGCATGTGGCGTTTCGTTCATTAGGACTTGTTCTTG
>JABIZW010000214.1 GCA_018666295.1 Halieaceae bacterium | reverse complement strand
GTTCACTTCGAGGCGCCCTGTGGTCGTCCAGCGCCTGCGAATACCGGGCGATGGCGACAGGTAAAATAGGTCCCCGTTCAGGCCTGTCAGTGTCAGTGGCACGCCATTGGCTCGAGCGATGGCAGCATTGGCTTGCATATGGTGCGGCTCCCCGTGAACGGGGATACTGAGCTTCGGCTTTAAGGCTCGGTATAAGTCGGCTAATTCATCTTCACACGGGTGACCTGACGCATGAAGCGTGGAGGCAACCTCGTCCGCATGAACGACAGCCACACCTCGGTCTTTGAGTCCCTCAATCAAGCGATGCACGTTTTCCTCATTTCCAGGAATAGTCTTGGATGAAAAGATAACCGTGTCACCCTCGCTTAATGACAGGTGTGGATGAGTGTCCATCATCAATCGATGAAGCGCAGCGCCGACCTCACCTTGGGTTCCGGTCGCTACCGCCAGCACCTCATTTTCAGGCAGATAGCCCAGGTGCTCGGCGTCTATAATGGGTACTTTTGGCTCAAACACGCCCGTGTTCTTTGCCGAGCGAACCATAATGTCCAATGATCTACCGAGCAAACCGACACGCCGGTCCGATACAAAAGCTGCACGAAAACAGCTCTGAACACGCGCCACGTTACTGGCAAAACAGGCGATTACGACACGACCCTTGAGCGTCGAGACCAGCTTTACAAGCGCGTCACCCACGTCGCCTTCCGTCGGTGAGCGTCCAGGTTTCGTGGCATTGGTGGAGTCACAAATGACGGCATCCACACCACGCTCTGCAATAGAAGACCAGGCGTCTGGAGACCATGGACTTCCTATCACCGGACGCGTATCGATTTTCCAGTCCGCCGTGTGGAGCACTCGGCAGTCTTTTGTCTCCAGCAGTAATGCACACGTCTCGGGTGTTGAGTGCGTGATGGGTAGCCAAGTGACATCAAACTCCCCGATCGTATGCGTTTCACCTGGAAGCACCTCGATGAGTGGCTCGGGCGACGGCGAACCTCGCCAAGCCGATTTTTTGCGAAGCACGGCCGCCGCAAACGGCGTGGCATACACCGGACAGCGCAGGGCTTGCCAAAGGTAAGGTACGGCACCGAAGTGATCTTCATGCGCGTGGGTGATGATCAATCCGTCAAGTTTGTCGCGTTGGTTCGCGATAAAACTTGGATCAGGCATCTGGATACTGGGACGGCCTCTGTGATCGCCCATTGCCTGCTCAAAAGTGATACCACAGTCCACCATGAGCCAACGGTTATTGGATGAAAATAGGTTCAAATTCATCCCAATCTCGCCGCAACCACCCAACGGCAAGAACGACACGGCATTGCTCCGACTGCTCAACGGTCCGACCCGCAGTTGTACGACGCTACCATCGGTAGCCCACCCGAAGATTATAAGACTGATCGATCGACTCTTTACCCGCCGCAGCCGCACCATCGTAATCTAATCTAAATTCTGCGGCGGCTTCCAAACCAAAGAAAAACGGGAAGCCGAAGCCAACTGTAGTGTCCAGAATAAGGCTGTTATCGTCGCTGACGTTTAAAATACCCACGTGGGTCAAATAGATTTTTGAGTCACCGCCAAGAATTTCACTTTCCCCGGTGATGTTCCAGTTTGCAGCGAGATACTCCGTGTCGTCGGCATCAAAAAAGTCCGTATCGACCCAGACAAAACCCAACTCACTATCAAGCTTTCCCCACGCACTATCAAACAACTTACGTCCGTAATAAGGCCCCAGGTAACTGCGTAAGCGAATATCAGTGAATTTATCCGCCTCAACCGAGGCATTGACGCCTAGGTAATGGTTTGACCAGTCTTCAAGGTAATAATCGTACTTGGTGACCACTTGCCAATTGTCCGCGGACGACTCGCGAGACCGCGTTACATTGTCAGACGCTTCGGCGTCGCTTGATACGACCACGCTCGCTTGGTCCTGCTCGATGCTTGCGCGCAACGTGAAACGATCACGAGTACTGTCGAACTGCGTATTAATGGCCACGTCCAATTGGTCAGAATCGGTATTACCACGGGCCACAGTGAATGCCGCTGAGGCCAGGCCCTCCCAGGCGTAGCCCTGACCCATTTCCCAAGGCTCCGGATTCAACTTATCGATGTCTGTAAGCTTAATCACCTCGCCATCGGACAATGCCAAAATTCCACCCGTCACAATAAGCGGGGCAGCCTCAACACGGCGACCGTCTTTCAGAAGTAATAATGACAAAGATCGATCATCGGGCGATGCTTCAATGTCTCTAACAAGCGTCGCGTCGATCTTCAGCTCACTACTAAAACTCGTATCGAGTGTCAGTTGGTCAACTCGGTAATCGACAATATTCGCGAAAATCACAGAACCGTCATGCAGAATCACACGCGCATTGTTGATCGCCCTCGCCTCGACAGAAAACAAGAGCATCACTATGAAGCAAAAAGAGAATTTCACTGATAACGACCAATCAGCAGATTGATCGAGGTATCGCGGTACAATAGTCATGAAATGAGTCTGCATTGGATTCATCGATAAGCCGAGACACGCAAGACGCTGACAATCAACGTGGAGGACTCAACATGCCGGAAAGTCGTAAGGATACCAGTTGCGATCTATTTGTCATCGGTGCAGGTTCGGGTGGCGTCCGAGCTTCCCGAGTCGCTGCGAGTTTAGGCGCAAAGGTCTTTGTGGCCGAAGACCTCTACCTCGGCGGAACCTGCGTCAACGTGGGCTGTGTCCCCAAGAAGCTCTACGTTTATGGCAGTGAATTTGGCAAAGCATTCCAAGACGCCGCGGGGTTTGGGTGGCGCGTGACTGACGCCACGTTTGATTGGCCGACGCTACGCGACAACAAATCGCGTGAAATCAGCCGACTCAATAGCATTTACGAGCGCTTACTCGACGGATCAGGAGCAACAGTGATCGACGGCCGGGCGAGGGTGGTGGGGCCTCACACCGTCGATGTCGACGGCGTTGAGTACCAGGCAGAAAGGATTTTACTCGCCACGGGATCGTGGCCAACCAAGCCCGCCTTTTCTGGCAGCGAGCTGGCCATCACGTCGAACGAAATCTTTGATCTTGAAACCTTCCCGACCCGGCTCCTGGTGATTGGTGGTGGTTACATCGCCACTGAGTTTGCAGGGATCTTTAATGGCTTAGGATCGCAGGTCACACAGCTTTATCGGGGCGAACTTTTTATGCGTGGCTTTGACGGCGATGTTCGTCGCTTTGCCGCCCAAGAAATTCAAAAGACAGGCGTTGATCTTCGCTTCAACCTGAACGTGGCGTCGCTCCAGCGAGTATCAGACGGCATTGAAGCGACACTGACTGATGGTACCGTGCTCACCGCAGATACTGTCCTTTGTGCGACTGGGCGTCATCCCAATATTGACGGCTTGGGGCTCGAGTCAACGCAGGTTGCGCTAAACGCTCAAGGTTATGTGCGGGTTAATCGTGACTTCCAAACTGACGAGCCCAGCATCTTTGCCTTGGGCGATATGACCGGCGGTCCGCAGCTGACACCCGTTGCGATTACGCAAGCGATGGTCTTTGCTCATACACAGTTTGGTAACGAGTCTCGTGTTATGGACTATGACGTCATACCGACCGCCGTGTTCTGCCAGCCCAACATCGGCACCGTAGGACTCACCGAGGAGGCTGCAGCAGAGCAAGGTCTCAGCATTAGTGTGTTTCGGTCCGAGTTCAGGCCCATGAAGCACACGCTCAGTGGCCGTGACGAGCGCACGTTAATGAAGCTTATTGTTGATACCGCGTCAGACCGCGTCATTGGTCTACATATGGTCGGACCCGATGCAGGAGAGATCTGCCAAGGGATGGCGGTTGCGATGAAAGCGGGCGCTACCAAAGCACACTTTGACAGCACCATTGGTATTCATCCAACCGCAGCAGAAGAGTTTGTGACCATGAGAACGCCCGACGCATGATGGATTTAGTCTGGTGGGAAATCGCCATCCTTGTCGTTGCGGGTTTCGGCGCAGGGCTTGTCAATGTGATGGCGGGTGGCGGGTCTATTCTGACCGTACCTATCATGATGTTTTTAGGCATGCCGGGGCCGGTCGCCAACGGCACTAACCGCATTACGATCGTTGCACATAACGCGTCGGCCATGGTGACCTACCTAAAACACGGCATTCCACACGCTAAACTGTGTCTCACGTTAACGTTAGTCGCTATTCCTCCAGCGATTTTAGGGGCCTGGCTCAGTACTAAGCTCAATAACGAGCAATTCGAAGGACTATTGGCAATCGTAATGGTTGCCGTCTTAATCCTGATGCAAGCGCCTCAAGCGAAAAAAGTGGGTAGCCACGAAGATCAGCCTCAAAACCTTGCTCTGGGTCATGTATTAATGGCTGCTGCGGGGTTTTGGGGTGGGTTTATTCAAATAGGTATGGGGTTTGTGGTACTGCCCATAATGCATCGAGTCATTGGCTTGAGCTTGGTGAACACCAATATCCTCAAAGTCTTCATTATTTTTACCTATACGCTGCTCGCTGTGTTCGTATTCGCCGCGACCAGTGAAGTGCTTTGGCTCGTCGGTGCCATCGCAGGGATTGGAAACATTGCTGGCGGCATCGTAGGCGCAAAGCTGACCTTGTCTCATGGAGAGACGCTGATTCGGAAAGTACTGACGCTCGCCATTATCGGTATGATTATCAAGCTGCTCTTTTTCCCTTAGGCGATTCGCTCAGAGCCTAACAGCTGCAGGCAGCTCGGCGTCGGTGACACCTGCCATGAGGTTCGCCAGCGCAAGCTGGAACATAGCCTGGCGTGTCCGCTGAGTCGCACTTCCAACGTGCGGCAACACAACACAGCCCGGGAGCTCTCTAAACGCGCTGGTATTGGGCAGGGGTTCTTCGGTATAAACATCGAGCCCTGCGCGCAGCCGTCCTGTCCGTAACTCGTCACTCAAGGCCGCCTCATCAACCAGCGCGCCGCGCGCCGTATTGATCAGAATAGCGCCATCCTTCATTTGCGAAAGTTGAGAACGACCCACCATGCCTTGTGTTTCAGTGGTTAGGGCCGTGTGCAAAGAAACGATATCAGAGGCAGCAAACAGTGTGTCCAAGTCGACAAATTCGACGCCTTCAACCGTGCGTTGACTCCTATTCCAGGCCAAGATACGACAACCAAAACCCCGCAACCGTTTCGCCACGGCCTGACCGATGGGACCCATTCCAACCAGTCCTACCGTAGCGCCACTAAGATCCGTGCCCAACAAAAAATTGGGCTTCCAACCCTCACTCCAGGCGCCGGCTCGAATAAGGGCATCACCTTCCGCAATTCGCCGTCCAACCGCCAGCATCAGACCTAACGCCAAATCGGCAGTGCTATCGGTCAGTACGTTGGGAGTATGGCCGACTAAAATTCCGTGCTTTGCGGCCGCACTAAGATCGATGTGATCGACGCCAACTGACACCGTCGAAATAACCTTAAGCTTCGCCGCTTTGGTTAGAACATCGGCACCCAAAGGACAGGTGAGGGTCGTCAGCACACCATCGGCATCGCTCAACCACTCGGTCAGTAATTCCACCGCAATAGCGTCCTCAACATCCCAACATTGCAGTTCCGCATGTTGAGACAGCAATTCTTTCGCCGCTTGGGGAATCGGAAACGTCACAACCAACTTCATCTTAGCTTAACTCCAACTGCTTGAACTGACGGGCAGCCGTAAACGACCAGAACACCAAAAGCATGACCATCAAGGCGCTGCCCAACCACGCAATACCGAACCCTTGAGAACTGAGCAGACCCGCGGCAAACAAGGGGCCAATGATCCGTCCTATCGATGAGGCAGAGGCCGTCATCCCCATCATCCGCCCTCGGTAATTTGCTTCAACAATTTCGGAGGAAATCGCATTCAACAAAGGCAAACAAACGGTCGAACCGGAAAACGCGAGCAAGATCATTAAAGGCATCCAGCGTGTGGTTTCCGAAACCGCGACAACAAACAGTGACAAAGCAAATATCACCGAACCAACCCGCAAAACATTAAGATGGCCAAAGAGCTTCGTCAGTAATGCGAGAAGGCCGCCCTGCAACATGATCATTGCCACACCCACCACGCCGAAAAAGTAACCCACTTCCTTAGGTCCCCACTCAAACGCGTAGGCCACCCACAACGGGAAAAGATAAATAATGGCACTCACCGAACAGGTGTGCGTAACGTACTGCATCAGCAGTAGCTTATTGCGCCGAGGGCCAAGGACCGAAACAGACGATTGGGTAACTGCCGACTCAGATCGAGAGCCCGCCGACTTCACCATCTGCGGCGGCAGCAGCGTCTGCGCAAAGGCCGCCGCCACCAATGACATCACCGCGGCCGTATAAAAAGGAAGAGCAAAGCTTTGCGAATCACCAATCAGCAGGCCCCCCAATACGGGACCCGCGATCAGTCCCAGACCAAAGGCTGTTCCGACTAATCCCATGGCTTTTGCCCGCCGCTCGGGTGGACTGAGATCTGCCATCAACGCAGTTGCAACAGGCAAGCTGCCCGCGGCTAAACCCGACAGTGCGCGCCCTAAATACACCTGCCAAAGCGTGTCGGCGAGCGCCGTGACCACGTAGGCCGCGCAACTGCACACCAGCGCTAATACGAGCGCCTGACGACGACCCGCTCGATCGGAAAACCTTCCCCACAAAGGTGCGATCAGTGCCGCACCAATTGCGTAGGTGATCATGATAAAGGCAATGTCCGAAGAGTCCCCACCCAAGGCCGGTGCCATGAAAGGCAGCAAAGGAATCACCAGACCAAAGCCTATTAAATCAATGACAATGACAAGAAAGACCAGCCAAATAAGCGGACTGTGCCGTTTAGGCTGGGGGTTGACCATTAACTCTCAGTCCAGCGATGCGTATTCGGTGCGTCTAAGTCAAACAGGTCCAGTGCTCGACCCACACTGTGATCCACAATATCGTCGATCGTCTTCGGATTCGCATAAAAAGCGGGCAGGGGCGGCGCAATCACCGCGCCCATTTGTGTCGCGGTGACCATATTCTGCAGGTGCCCAAGGTGAAAGGGGGTTTCGCGCACCATCAAAATCAGTCTGCGCCGCTCCTTTAACGCGACATCTGCCGATCGAGTGAGCAAGGAACTGGTGACACCAGACGTAATTTCGCCAAGCGTGCGAATAGAGCAGGGCGCGATGAGCATCCCCAAACTTTTAAAGGAGCCACTGGCAATCGACGCGCCGACATTACGGACAGAGTGGACCTCTGATGCCAAGGCTTTTACCTCAGCCACCGAGCGATCAAGCTCGTAGTGAATGGTCAGCTCTGCTGACTTTGAGAGTACCAAGTGACTTTCAACACCCAGCTCCGAGAGCATCTCAAGCGCCCTCACCCCATAGATAACGCCGGAGGCGCCGCTAATTCCTACCACTACTCGTTGCATCGACTTCTCACTGATCAAAGGCCGCTAGCCTACACAATTACGGGATAAATCGTCCTGTATTGGCTTAATATTCGTTTACACTAATGCATTGGTACGTTGGACAGGATATAACGGCGGCGCACTTTCGTCATATCTTGACACCGAAGCCAAGCCAACAGAGTAAAGGAAACCTCATTGACGCTGAGACTGCTTATTTCGACATTGCTGGCCGCCTTATTGGTGGTTGGGTCGTTTGCGCACGCCTCAACCCATGAACCAGCACCGAATAGCTCACATGAGCTCGTGGAATGCTACGGCTGTAATGTCGTTTCCGCGGCAGATGCGTCATCGAACACAACGGTCCCAAAGCACACCGCACAGGTAATAATTGGTGATAGACCTGTCTGTCCCGTCGCGCCGGCGTTTAACAACTATTCGAGTAGAGCTCCGCCACGTATCTGAATCAAATCCGTTTTCTTTGATTCATTTATTAACTAGGAGCTAGTTTATGGCACGTTTTGCCTATTCAGCGATGGCGCTCATATTCGCACCACTCGCATTTGCACAAGAGACGACGTTGGAAGAAATCGTCGTCACGTCATCCTTCACACATCAAATTCAAGGACAAAATGAGGGCTCAGTGAAGGTCATTTCAGGTGATAACGTCACTCAGAATCTCAGCCAATCTCTGGGCGAACACTTAAGCACGACGCTCGGTGTTTCATCGAATAATTTCGGCCCTGCAGTGGGACAACCCGTCATACGCGGTATGTCAGGCAACCGGGTTAAGGTCTTGCAGAACAACATGGTCGTCAGGGACATTGCGGGTATTGGACCGGACCACCCGATCGATGTAGATCTGAGCAACGTTGAACAAATTGAAATCGTCCGCGGCGCTTCAGCACTGTTGCACAGTAACGGTGCAAGCGGTGGGATCATCAATATCGTCGATAACACGATCGCACGCACCGATATTGAGGAGCCTTTAGTCACACTATCTGCCGAGCAGCAAACCGGTAACAAAGGCGAAGGATTTACCGCAGGCTTAAAACAAAATATTGCCGGCTTTAACCTCAGCTACAGCTTTAGTGGGTTTGACGCACAAGATTACGAGATACCCAGCGGCGCAGTGCTTCATGATGAAGAGCACGACGAACATGATGAGGATGAGCACGACGAACATGATGAGGACGAGCACGACGAAGATATGGGCACGCTTGCGAACTCAGACTTCGAGACCAAAACCCACCGATTCGGACTCTCAAAGACGGGCGACTGGGGTTATGTTGGCGCCTCTTATCAAGACCTTAGCTACACCTACGGTATTCCTTTCCACGGCGGTGGTCATGAAGAGGGCCATGAGGGTGAAGATCATGAGGGCGAAGACCACGAAGGTGAGGAAGGCCACGAAGGTGAGGAAGGTCATGACGAGCACGAGGGTGAGCGCATTGTCTCTAAAACAGACTCCGAGGTTATTACCCTCGAAGGTCAGCTCAATCTGAACGGGAACCTTATTAACAGCGTCCAGTTTAGCGTCCGGGATACAAACTACACGCTCTTTGAGCAGCATGCGGAAGAAGACCACGAAGAGGGTGAACATGAAGACGAGGATGAGCACGAAGGTCACTCCGAGGAACCCACTTTATTCACCAACGACTCGACCGAAGTACAAATGGTCTTTAACTTGGGTAGCGCAGAACATCCGCGACGCTTAGTACTGAACCAAGTCACAGAAAAAGTCGCTATTCTCGGCGAGGAAGCCTTTATGGAGCCGGTCAAGTCGAGCGAAACGACACTCGGTGTATTTGCTGGTTTTGAACGAGCAGGTTTTGATATCGACTTTGGTGCCCGCTGGGATGATGTTGAGCGAGAAGGAATGATTCGCGAAATGCATCATGACGACGAGGAAGGTGAAGAGCACCACGACGACGAGCATGAGGGGGAAGAGGAGCACGGTGATGAGCACGGCAGCTTCGAGCTTGAGTCCTTTACCTTCAAAGACCAATCGCTTAGTGGCGCGGTCACGATCGGCCGAGAACTGAGCGATTCTGTGAACGCGTCGCTTAACATTGCTCTCGTCAATCGAACCCCGTCTGCCATTGAATTGTTCATGAACGGTGAGCACTTAGCTGTGGCTCGCTATGAAGTGGGTAACGCCAACCTCGATATGGAACGCTCCAATAACCTTGATTTCAATCTTCGCTACGACGACAACACTTGGTTTGCAAGTGCGTCAATCTACCGAAACGATGTCGACAACTACATTTACTTACGGGATGAGTCCGAAGAAGAACATGAGGCGCATGAAGCAGGCGACGACGATCACGAGGACGAGCATGTCGAGCACGGTGACCTCATGCTTGCCGAGTACATGCAGAACGATGCGACCTTCAGTGGCTATGAAATTGAGATTGGACGACGTTTTAATGTGGCCGGTGGCGAGCTGGAAGTTCGTCTTCAGCGCGACCAGGTTAAAGCTGACTTCGCACGAGGCGGCAGAGTGCCGCGCGTTACGCCGTCAAGAAACATATTTGCTGTGGACTACCGCCGAGGTTTGTCACGTGCAATGCTAGAGCTCCAGGACGTGGGTAGCCAAAACTCAGTCAGCAGTTTTGAAACACCGACATCAGGATACACGTTGGTTAATGCGCGCTTGTCGCACAGTATCGATCTAGGTGACGAAACAGTACTGACCATCAGTGCATTCGGACGAAACTTAACCGATGAAGTCGCTCGCAGCCACACCTCGTTTGTTAAAAATGAAGTGCCACTTGCGGGTCGCAACCTTGGTGTAAAGGCCAGCGTCTCCTTCTGATACGAAACACCCCCTGAGCAACAGAAAAGGGGTTGTCCTCAATGAGGACAACCCCTTTTTTTACATCCGTGCACGACTCGTTAACCCGCTTTTTTCAGCACTTCAAGCATCTCCGCCATTTGCTTCCAAACAGCATTAACCGCTTTAAGGGGGCGAACCATCACTTTGAACTCAATGATCTGATCGCCTTCAAAGGTAATCATGTCTACACCGTTCACAAAAACACCATCAACCATGACCGTAAACTCTAAAACGGCGTGGTTTTCTTGAGTCACTTCACGAACGTATTGGAAGTCTTCAGAGAGGGCCTTATTCGCAGCACGCAGGTACGCGTAGGTAATGTCGCGTCCCACCTGAGGCGTGTGGACCACGGGCGACAAAAATACACAGTCAGGATGCAGGAGGTCGTAAAGGGTGTTCATATCGCCCTCGCGCATCACATGATGCCAACGCTCTAATCCAGTCATAGGGTCTCCCTGTTATTCGTGTTATTCGTGTTATTCGAAATGTGTTTAAAGCTGTGCGAGCGACGCGTCAAAATCACGTTGTGCTTTAGCTCTAATTTCATAGGCTGCTTGTCCACGCAGACGCTCAGACGAACGGACGCGGTGATCACGTCGGCGTTTTTGCGCCGACACCAGCTGCTCATTAAAAAATTGAGGCTGATAGTCGCCCGCAATTAAGGCGTCAATCAACGCAATATCAATACCTAATCGGTAGGCGATGCGGCTGGGCCGAATGCGATTCGCATGAAACTCCGCGACCAACCGAATTTGTTTAGCCTCGGTTAAGTGGCACTCTTTCGAATAACCCAGCGGCGGGTTTGATGCTCTTCGGCTAGCCGGACGGTCACTCACCTAACAATCTCCAATTAATTTAACACCAGCGTGGCTCAAACAACGCCCAAGGTTACTGAACACTTAAGCTGGAAAAATACAGGGTTTATTTCGAAAACCCCAGCCCCGTTTGATATCGCGATACCGTGCGGTCAACGCGCGTCCCATTGCAACCCGAAGCGCGGGCAATGATCGGGAAGATGATCAAGAAACCAACGACAACCCCGTTAAAGCGCGTAAACTGTGCGGCAACGACAATAGCAAGCATCGATACAAAAAGGCGAGACATCAGGCTCAATAAACGAGCGCTGTCTGCGTCTTGACCGGGTGAGGGAGTGAGTCTCGACATGTCGACAATGGCAAATCCAGCGGTTATTGCACATCGAGGAGCCTGCGGTTATTTACCCGAGCACACCCTCCAAGCAGTCGAATTGGCGCATCAGCAGGGCGCTGACTACCTCGAACAAGACGTCGTCCTCACCGCAGACGGCATTCCCATAGTGCTCCATGACGTCACCCTAGAACTCACAACCAATGTTGCGTCTCTCTTTGAAGGCAGGCAACGAGACGACGGTCTCTTTTATGCCATCGATTTTACACTTGCCGAAATAAAACAGCTGACGGCGCATGAGCGAACGGACCTCAGTGGAAACGCTGTTTTTCCAGACCGGTACAGCGGTGATGGGGTACACTTCGAGATCCCTACTCTGGCGGAAGAAATCGAGTTAGTCGACGCTCTGAACGCCAACACAGGAAAGTGCGCAGGACTTTATATCGAGTTAAAGCGACCCGAATTTCACGAGTCTGAGGGCGCCGATCTCTACGCATCGGTATTGCAAGTACTGAGAGAGTACGACCGACTGGGCGACAATCCTGAAACAGTGATTCAGTGCTTCGATCCCGTAACACTCAAGCGCGTTCAATCCGACGGCATCTTCAAAGGTCCCAGGGTGCAACTGATTTTGACGGAAACCATCCTCGGTATGCGTGGCGATGTTCAGATGATGCACACTTCAGAGGGTATTCACCAGATCGCCCAGTATGCGCACGGTATCGGTCCAGACGTCAGTCTTCTCGAAGATGACCACGGCGCACCAAGCGAAATGCTCAAAGAAGCAAAAAAGCTTGGTCTTTTTTTACATCCCTACACGCTACGTGCAGATTCCGAATCTTTACCCGGTGTAGACTTCGCCTCACTTCATAAAAAGCTCTTTATCGACTTAGGTGTCGACGGCGCTTTTTCAGACTTTCCAGATCAAACACGAGCGCTACTTCAACTTTTGGGGAAATAAACTTAGTGTCAAACGACGCCCACCGCGTACACCGCAGAACAAAGATCGTAGCAACAGTTGGCCCTGGTAGCGACAGCGAAGAGATGATTGGTCGTCTCATCGCCGCTGGCGTCGACGTTTTCCGATTAAATTTCAGCCATGGCTCATCAGAGCATCATCAACGTATCGCTCACACAATTCGGAAACAAGCGCGACATCAGGACCGCTATGTGGGCGTCCTTGCAGACCTCCAAGGACCTAAAATACGCGTTGCAAGCTTCGCACACGGTCAGGTGGATCTGACCGCGGGCGACGCATTTCGGCTAAGCCTCTCGATTGACTCCGAAAGTGGTGACGCCTCAGGCGTCGGTATTGAATATCAAGATCTACCCAAGAGCGTGGCCGTCGACGACATACTCCTCTTAGATGACGGAAAAATGCGGTTGCGCGTCGATAGTGCAACAGCTACCGACATCGATTGTACGGTCCTTGTGGGTGGCAAGTTAAGCTCACGAAAAGGGGTTAACAAGCTTGGCGGCGGCATCGCTGCGCCTGCGCTGACCGAGAAAGACAAGGCAGACATCCGTGCTATGGAGGTCATCAAACCCGATTTTGTGGCGGTATCCTTTGTCGCCTCGGTCGCCGATATCGAAGAGGCACGCGCGCTGTTGACGGACGCTGGGATTACTGCGGCGATCATCGCTAAGATTGAGCGCGCCGAAGTGGTGGCTGATAGCAACCTACTCGACAGTATTATCGACGCCTGCGAGGGCGTTATGGTGGCACGCGGTGACTTAGGTATTGAGGTTGGCGATGCTGAGCTGATTGGTATTCAGAAAGACCTGATCTCTAGAACCCGCAAACGCGACCGAATGGTCATTACCGCGACACAAATGATGGAGTCAATGATCAGCAACTCCATGCCCACGCGCGCCGAAGTGTTTGATGTGGCTAACGCCGTTCTGGATGGTACGGACGCTGTTATGTTGTCTGCAGAAACGGCCGTCGGCTCATACCCTGTTGAGGTGGTCCGCGCGATGGCCAACGCAGCAGTCGGCGCCGAGAGCCATCCGATAGCACGCAAGTCGCGCTACCGACAAGATCGCGAATTTAGGTCGCCGCAAGAGACCATTGCGCTGTCTGCAATGTACGGCGCCAATCACTTCCCAGGGGTACGGGGTATCGCAACTCACACGGAGATTGGCAGTACACCGACATTGATGTCACGGCTAAGTTCGGGCCTGCCCATATTTGCACTGAGCCGCAACGCTGAAACGCTACAGCGCCTGGCGCTGTGCCGAGGCGTCATACCGCTTTACTTTGACATTACGGCATTTGATCCCCAAGACATCGAGTCACGCACGATGGAGTTTTTAAGCGATGCCGGATTTATCACGAAAGGCGACCATATCCTCATGACAATGGGGACGTTAATTGGAAAAGCAGGCGCGACAAACTCCATAAAACTATTGTCAATAGGTTAAAAAGTCACAACGCCATAAAATGTTCATTAGACGTGAGGCTCTTGAGCCCCTATAGTGTCAGTCCGCTCAGAGGTTGTTTTGTGACTTCTGGCCGAGTTAGTGCGTTATGCACTGTTACATTTTTAAACGATAGGTAAAACAGTATGTCTACAGTTACAGGTACCGTTAAGTGGTTTAATGAAACCAAAGGTTTCGGTTTTATTGAGCAAGAAGGCGGACCCGACGTGTTTGTTCACTTCAGCGCTATTAACGGCGATGGCTTCAAAACTTTAGCCGATGGTCAAAAAGTCGAATTCACAGTCACAGCTGGCCAAAAAGGACCACAAGCAGAGAACGTAGTTCCTGTTTAAATTTCTTTTCCCTCTAAAAAAAGGCCGCTTTTCAAGCGGCCTTTTCTTTTTGTGCGTCTCTAAGACATTCACCCAAGATCTTTTGCAAGCTCCTCAAGGCGTCGCTCTTCGCTGGTAATGTACGTGAGCCACTGATCCGCGTAGGTGCGGGCCCGCTTGTCCTTTCGTGCATCACGAAACGCCCGACGTGCAGCATTAAACTCCCCCAAGTTGAAATAAGCCATGCCGAGTGCGAGCCGCGCTTGGTCCGGGCGTTTAATCCCGCCCTTGTCTAAACCTTTCTCTAACGCCTCAACCGCTTGCTTATTCTTGTCGACGTCGAGGTAAACGTTGCCCAATCGCGCGTAAAGCTCACCTTTTTCAGAGGTCGAAGCAGCTGCTTCTAGCATTGGCAGACTCTTCTCAACTTCCTGAGCCTGTCGCCACGCTGCGCCTGCCAGTTCGTAATTTTTGGACTCCTCTTCGACAATCCCATCGCTGAACCCAGTATCCATGGCTTTGGCACCCCAGTAAGGGACCTCTGCGTTCAAGTACATTGATGCAAGATTGACAATGTCCTGACTCCGGTCGAGTAAGCCTTGCTCGTAAGAGACTTCGAGCATTGCGAGCTGTCGAGGTTCGTCGCCTAACTCGCTGTAAAGCGCAGACGCCTGAAGCCAGTACGACTTTTTAGGGTAGTACATGATGAGGATATCGAGAATATCGAGCGCCTTGCGGTATTCGTCTCGATCGAAATAGATAAATCGCGCTAAGTTGTACCACTGCTCTTTCGGTAACTTCCCCGCGGCCTGATCACGCTCAATCGCTGTTTCTATATTAAACAGGCTCTTATCGTAATCTTTTAACTGGTAATAACCGTTTGCCAGCAACACATAGGCGTTCGTACTTGGGTTATCACTGGCGGCCATCCACTGATTAAGGGTATCGATGCCTTTTTGCCACTCTTCCTGTAGAAAATATAACTGCGCAACGGTGTACAGCGTACCAATCTCAAGCGCCAGCGGAATTTCAGGGCGCTGGTCTATGACCTTTCGGTAGTAGTTCAGGGCTCCGGCGTAGTCTTCTACGGCATAACGAAGGTAAGCGTAGGTGTTGTAAACATTTGCGAGCTCGTACTTATTGAGCTTACTTTTCTTGCTGGTCGCGTCCAGCATCTCATTGAGCACTTCTTCAGCTTCAGCGAACTGCTGCGCTTCCGCAAACACCTGAGCTTCGGCCAGCTTCTCGTAAATATTATTCCTAAGCGCCGGTGTTTTTCGCGTTTCGCGCTCTTTCTGTTTCGGCGCATCTTGAGCCGACGCGTCTGCTACCAGCCTTAGATCTGCGGCCTGATCAACAACCACCAATACCGCAACAACAGAAACCGCCATAAAGGTGGTGATAACTGTGTGCCGGAACCACTTCAGCAATGAAGCCATTAGCGACGACCTCCCTCGAGCTCGTAAGTGAATTTGTTTTGCACACCCGCAACTTCAATCGGCTCTCCGTCAACGACGCGAGGCTTGTACTTAAACTTAAGTGCCGCCTTGACCGATGCGCTTTCAAAAATACCTTTGGGTGAGCAATCAGTTTCGCTAGCCACGTACGGATCGCGAATCGCACCGGTTGTTGTCACGGTGTACGTGACAATGCAAAAGCCGGTGATACCGCGCGTCTGCGCACGACGTGGATAAATCGGCGCAACTTTCACAATGGGCAAATACTCGCCGTCCCCAGAGGACAGTCCGGACGCATTGATGCTGACATTCATCGCAACCGTCGGTGCCATATTGGCCGTGCTCATATCGAGATCCGTGTCGAAATCCAAAGGTTCCATATCGGGCGGAGGCTCGTCGGGATCTTCGACCTTCTCTGGCAGCACTTCTTTTAGGTTGGTTTCAATAACCTTATCTGGAACGACGATATCGGCAATTTTTCTGGCCTTGACGTCTTCCTGTTCAAAATCACGCGTGACTAAGCTCTGCATGACGTAAAACAGGCCGATAGCGATAGGAATCGCTACAACAGCTCCAACGATTGATCGCAACGTTGCTGGCATTCTCTTACTCATCTAATGTCGAAACACAGGGAGGCGCAGAAAATGTACTGCGCAGCGTATCAAATAATTGCTCGACCACGTACGCCGGGCTTTCCTCATCAGCCTGAATGACGATATTCGCTCTTGGTGTCTCGTCTTTCGCTGCCTTGGCAAAAAAGTTAGCGCGCTCAAGCTTAATTTCGTTTTTGTTATAGTGAATTTTGCCTTGGTTATCTACGGCAAAGATAATGGTGCCATTGGGGCATGCTTCAGTCGTTCCTGCACCGGGCTTGTCGATCTCTACACCAGGCTCCTTCACAAAAGAAGAAGTCACAATGAAGAAGATCAGCATAATAAAGACGACGTCCAGCATGGGCGTCAGATCGATCTGACTTTCTTCTTGTGCGCCAGCGGACCTGCCGGCTTGATCTCTTAAACTCATACCTTAGCCCTTGTCCGTCGCCCAACTTACATTGTATTGGCCGGCCTCTCGTGCCGCATCTGCGACGTCCGCCACGACACCCGACGTTGCTCCTTTGCTCACCTTAATAGTGACAGGAGCCTCCGGGTCTTCCGCCAACAGTCGTTGAATATTAGCCCGCACAGCGCGCACATCGACGCGGCGGTTCTCCATCCACAACTGATTATCGGCGGAAATCTCGACAACAATACTGACCGAGTCATTCGGGTCCTGAGGCTGGTTGTCATCAGGTCGATTAATCTCAATACCCGCCTCCTTCAAAAACGAGGCCACAACAATGAAGAAGATCAGCATAATAAACACGACATCAAGCATGGGTGTCAGATCAATTTCTGCACCCTCTTCAGCCTGTGGTTTTCCAATTTTTCTCACTTAAAAATCCTCAACCGGCCACTCAGTGGTCTGATGTCAATTGGTCTTCAAGAAGATGCTGCTCGCGTAACGCCATCCGTTGGAGCTGCGTATTGGCAAACAAACCTGAAAGCGCGGCGACCATACCCGCCATCGTCGGAATGGTTGAGCGCTCTACGCCTCCCGCCATCGACTTGGCGTCGCCGCCACCGGTGACCGCCATCACGTTAAAGACTTCGATCATTCCCGTGACAGTGCCCAACAGACCCAGCAATGGGCAGAGGGCAACACAGGTCGCAATTAACGCCATATTATCGTTAATAACACTGCGACTTTCCGATAGTAACTTAGAACGGATTTGTTTCGCGTTCCAAGACTTGCGCTCTGCTCTATCTTCCCAGGCGTCGACAGCGAGCAGTCGATCAGACTTCCAGCCTCCGCCCAAAAAGTAAATGAAGCGCTCGACAATCAGTGTCCACATGAAAAAAACGAGGGTAGCAATGATCCAGAGAACATTGCCGCCTTTGTCCATAAACGCCATGATGGTATCGAGCAGTTCTGCCATTGGCTGTTACTCCGTCCGATTTACCGACTAATTACCCGCAGCCTCAGCACGCTCAGCAACGATGCCCGTTGCCTGCTCGTTGAGAATGTGCATGATCTTCTGGGCCCGGCCATTGACAACGGTGTGCAGCAGTACGGTTGGAATGGCAACCAAAAGACCCAGAACCGTGGTAATCAGTGCGCTCGAAATACCGCCGGCCATCGCCTTGGGATCACCTGCGCCGAAGATCGTGATGGCCTGGAAGGTAATAATCATACCCGTGACCGTTCCGAGTAGACCCATGAGCGGTGCAACCGCTGCGATAATTTTCAGCAGGGTCAAACCGGATTCTAGCTTAGGCGTCTCACGAAGTACCGCTTCCGCCATCTTCAGCTCAAGCGTCTCTGTATCAATGTTTGGATTTTCTTGGCTGACCAGAAGCACACGACCCAACGGATTATTTGCTTTCGCTTCGCCTGACTTAAGCTGGCTGTTCACCGCCGCACCCATCATCGTTAGCATGATGACGCGAACAATGGCCAACAAGAAGGCAAACGCGCCCACGGTAGTAATTGCATAACCGACGTAACCACCTTGATGCCAACGCTCTTCGAGCGTTGGCGTGTCAATGATTGCCGCGAGGAATGAGCCGCCAGTAGGGCCTGTAGGGTCGATGCCAAACGCACTAAGTCCGCCAGTTGCATCAGCAAGGGCTGCTGCGTCGGCAACAGCGCTACCGCCGGGCTGGCGTGGAAGTTCAGCAAGCTTGTCATTCCCGTAGGACAGGTAGTTGCCATTCACATCGACGATATTAAACGCGCCAACACGAACCACTTCGCGGCTGGCGATGTCACCCGAGGGAGTTGCAACGTCAGCAGTGAATCGAGAGACAACACCTTGCTGTGTAATTTCGTTCAGCAGTTCGTACCACACGCGCTCAATCTCTTCGATTTGAGGCAGCTGATCGGAGCCGGTCATCTTCGCAATGAGGTCCTTCAAAAAGCCTTCGCGGTTCGGATACTCTGAGCTGACGAGTGACACCTCAATATTTGACGCTAGATCGCCAGAGGCCGCGGTCAAGTGCCCAAATAACTCACCAAGCGTACCTAAACGCTCCTTAAGCTTCTCCTGCTTTGCGGCAATCAGTAGCTCGTTATCTTCAAACTTCTTCTCAAGGCGCGCCGATCGTCGCTCTTCTGCAGTGCGCTCTCGCTCTGCGCGATTGAGCTCGGACTGCTGATTCGACTTATCTTGAGAAAATCGCTGTTCGCGAGCACGGTTTTCACCATCGGCCCGCGATCGGCCCTGCTTGACCAGATCAAGAAGGTCGCTCATGTTCTGTGCGGCCACTTCCTGCGGAGTAGGCCCTGCCGGAACTTCGGGAGCGGCTGCGTCGTCTTGCGCGACTGCAATGCTTGCGAACAAACCTGCAATGACAAAGGTCGTTGCTTTCAAAAACTTAGCATTCATCTTAGTTAGCCTCCGGAGCTGCGATAGGCATGTTCAAAAGTTCAATCGTTGCCTGCTTTTTGGCAATGCGGACCGCCTTACGAACGGCCGCAGAGTAATCTGCTGAAGATAGTGTTTCCCACGCGCGCGATTCGTTGTCCCATGCGCGCGTCTCTGCACCGTCGGTGGTCTGAGCAACCAACGCGACACGCCCAATGCGGAGCATATCCACTTCACGCTCTGCGCCATCAACTGCGATGGTGTCTGAGTACGCTTCGATGCCTCTACCGTACTGAAGCTCAATCGAATACAGCTCGAGAATTTGGCGGAACGCTTCAGCAGAGGTCACGTCTGAACGATCTAGATTAGCGCGTACGGCTTCAATGTTGCCCTTACGTGTCGACAGGTCAAATGGCATGTCCAGGTCAATGAACTGATCCAAGCCATCGAGCATTCGCGTCACTAGTGGCGGAATTTGTCGTTGAATAATCGCCGCGTCTGAAATGGACTGATCAATATCCCTAATACGACGCTCTTGATTCGCAATCTGGCGATCTAATCGGGCGTTGTAGACCCGAAGACCTTCAACCTGCTTCATCACGGTTTTGTAATCGGCCAGTAGGTCGCGCGTCTCGTCCGCTAAGCGATCGATCTTGCCCTGCGAAGTAAGTGCGGCTTTGGTGCGGTCAATTCCGACCTGCATAATATCTTCGAGTGAGTCAGCTTTTGCATAAGCTGCACCACCCACGAAACTGGCTACGATAGTCGCAACGCCAACAAGAGTTTTAATCCGAGTGTTAGTCATGGGATTCGTATTTCCTCACGCAAAAGAGTCCGTGGTCCACAAGTGGTCCGTTTTTCGTCGGTACGGTTTAAGTCCGGCCGTAGATCTTTTTATAGACTTGGGATCAACGGGATGGAAACTTTAAAGCCTAGAATGTTGCAGTGCAACGCTTCTAGAAAGTTAATCCGACTTAATTCGACAAATAATGCGCCGATTAGGCCTTTTCCAAACGGATAACGGAAAAGTCATGACTATTGTGCTCGCCAGCCGGGATCCGCTCTCGAGCAACTTCTCGCCAGGCGGCGAGTTCTTCGAGATCGAAAAAGGCATCGCCATCAACGTGTCCGTGGACACAAGTGACAAACGCTCGCGAAGCAAAGGGCAAGGCTTGCCGATAGACTTCCGCGCCACCAATGACCATGACACTGTCAGCACCGTCAATAAACGCCTGGCCTTCTGCAAGATCAATAGCCTGCTCTATGGAAGACGCGACAGACACGCCTAAGGCCGTCCATGACGGGTCGCGCGTTAAAATAATATTAAGGCGCCCCGGCAGCGGCCGACCGATCGATTCAAACGTTTTACGACCCATCACAATCGGACGACCCATGGTCGTGCGCTTAAAGTGCTGAAGATCGTCTGGAAGGTCCCATGGCAATGCATTGCCGCGCCCAATAACGCCGTTATCCGCAACGGCCACAACAATAGAGACCGGTAATGAGTCAGACTCTCTCATAGCTACACTGCCACAGGGGCAGAAATGTTGGGCTCTGGGTCGTATCCAACAAGCTCAAAATCATCAAAGCAGTAATCGTAGATGCTCTCTGGCTTACGGTGGATGCGAAGACTTGGACGTCCCTTGGGGTGTCGCGAAAGCTGGGTCTCCACTTGCTCGGCATGGTTACTGTAAAGGTGACAGTCGCCCATGGTAACGATCACTTCGCCCGGCTCAAGGCCCACTTGCTGACACAACATATGAACTAGGAGCGAGACCGATGCAATGTTAAACGGCAAGCCTAAAAACGCGTCGCTTGAGCGAATGTAGAGCATCGCGGAAAGTCGGCCGTTAGCAACATAGAACTGGTAGAGCAAATGGCACGGCGGCAAGGCCATGCGGCCCGCCTCTACATTTTCCTGGGGCGACAGGCTCTCATCGGGCAGATACTCAACGTTCCAGGCGTGGAAAAGAATGCGTCGACTCTCAGGACGACTCCTGAGGCACTCGAGCACGTAGTCAATTTGATTAATCTCGCCACCGTCTCGGGTTGGCCACTTAACCCACTGAGCACCGTAGAGAGGACCCAAATCACCCGCGTCGGTCGCCCATTCGTCCCAAATAGAAACCCCATTTTCACGCAACCACTTGGTGTTGGTGTCGCCACTCAAAAACCAAATCAACTCATTAACGACACTTTTAAAGTGCACCTTCTTCGTCGTTAAGACAGGAAAGCCATCGTTCAAGTCAAAGCGTAACTGGCGGCCAAATACTGACCGCGTGCCTGTGCCGGTCCTGTCACCTCGGTCCACTCCCGTGTCCCGGATATCTCGCAAGAGATCCAAATACTGCTGCATGCAAAACGTCCTATTTTTTCGCGTCGCGGCGATACGCCCAAATCATAATAGCGGCACCGATAGCAATCATCGGCAGGGACAATAATTGTCCGCGCGTCATCCAGCCCAATGCATCAAAACCGATGTGTGCATCTGGCTCGCGGAAAAACTCTGCGAATGATCGAAACAGGCCGTAACCCAAAAGAAAAAGACCCGCCGCTGACCACTGAGGACGCGGCGACCGTGTGTACCAAAATAACACGAAGAAAAGGAGCACACCTTCCATCGCAAACTGATATAGCTGAGACGGATGTCGGGCCAATCCCAAAGGATCTCCAGGGAAAACCATTGCCCAGGGCACATCCGCTGGCCGCCCCCAGAGCTCTTGGTTGATAAAGTTCCCAATACGGCCCAGCGCCAAACCCACCGGTGCTAAAGGTGCAATAAAGTCGACGAGCGCTCCAAACGCAATCTTCTGGTGCCGAGAAAATAACCACATAGCGATGACGACGCCTAAAAAGCCGCCGTGAAACGCCATACCACCTTCCCACAAACGAAACACTCTCAACGGGTCGTCCCATAGCGAGCCCGCGCCATAAAACAGGGCGTAACCCACTCGTCCACCCGCCACAATACCCAGGGCTGCATAAAAAATTAAATCGTCAATTTGCTCCTCGGAGACCGGCGACTGTGCCAACTGCGCACGCTGCTTGCCTAGCCACCACGCAAAGATCAAGCCCCCGACGTACGTCAGGCCGTACCAATAAATTGAAATCGGCCCTATAGAAAGCGCAACAGGATCGATTTGGGGGTAATGAATCATCGCTTCCTCAACTCAAATAGAGACATTAGTCAGTTTGCTTCACGCTCGAGCACATTCCATTAGGAAAAATACTACACACCTTCAGCGTTTCCGGCGACGACGTCTCGTATTGGCCTTCGGTAAATTAAAGCCCACCAGCTCCGACAGTGCAGAACGATAGACTTGCTGCTTAAAATCCACGACGGAGGAAATGGGATACCAGTAGCTCACCCACTGCCAATCACGAAACTCGGGCTTTTTGTCGATATCCAGCCGCACGGCATCGTCCGGCGCGTCCAGACGCAATAAAAACCACTTTTGCTTCTGGCCAATACAAATCGGTGATTCATTTTTTCTGACGTACTTCGCGGGAAGCCGATAACGGAGCCAACCCTTCGTCACGCCTAAGACGGTGACGTGTTCAGGTAAAAGACCTATTTCCTCTCGAAGCTCTCTAAACATCGCCTCTTGCGGGTCTTCATTCGAATCAATGCCACCTTGAGGAAACTGCCAAGAGTCCTTGCCTTTGACTCGCTTTCCCCAAAGCACCTGACCATCATGATTTGTCACGACAATCCCAACGTTAGGCCTAAAACCGGCCTCGTCGATGACGCGGTCCTTATCTACTGTACTCACAGCCATCCTTTCGCGATGCGCATCCACACATCTATACTAAAATCCCAATAAGTCGTAGTGTCCCACATCGCGAGCCGCCGTGCTCAAAACGAATGATAAACAACATAAAGGTAAGACTTAGTCATGGGGCTTGCGCTGTTTGATCTAGACAACACACTGATTGCCGGAGACTCAGATCATTTGTGGGGAGACTTTCTCGTCAACCAAGGCTTGGTGGACCCACAAACGCACAAAGCGCAGAACGAGCTGTTTTACCGGCAATATCAGGAAGGGCAACTCGACATTGACGAGTATTTGTCCTTCGCTCTCGGCCCAATGGCAGGAATGACGCGCGAGTCGCTTAGCGCACTGCACCGCATATTTGTGAAAGACCACATCGAGCCGATTTTACTCGACCGCGCTTTTGACCTGATTCAGGAGCATCGCATCAAAGGCGATACGATCGTCATTATTACGGCCACAAACACGCTAGTGACGCGCCCTATCGCAGACAGACTGGGTGTGGAACACCTCATTGGTTGCGAAGCAGAAATCGAAAACGGTCATTTTACGGGAAAAGCGAGCGGCATACCGTCATTTGCCGAGGGCAAAGTGATCCGAATAAACAGCTGGTGCGAGGCACAGGGCCAATCGATGGAAGGCGCTGTGTTTTACTCAGACTCGCACAATGACTTGCCTCTGCTTCAAGCGGTGGATAAACCCGTCGCTGTTGACCCCGATGAGCGATTGGAAGGCGAAGCACTGCGAAACGGCTGGGACATTATCTCTTTACGAGATTAGTCCTCATCATCACAGAATGCTTCGTACTCTTCTGCAGACATCAATGACTCCAGTTCACTGAGGTCATTGACTCGGAGCTTAAAAAACCATCCGTCATTGAAGGCATCTGAATTCACCGTCTCAGGAGAATCCTCGAGCGCTTCATTCGCGGCCAATACTTCGCCGCTGATGGGTGCATAAATATCCGACGCGGCTTTGACGGACTCAACCACGCCCGCCTGATCGCCCGCAGCAATCTGATCACCAACCTCGGGCATCTCTACAAACACCACGTCGCCCAAAGCATCCTGTGCATGCTCGGTAATGCCTATAGTGACGGTTCCGTCCTCTTCGCAGCGCACCCACTCATGAGTCTTGGCGTAGTAAAGTTCAGATGGGGCCTGGCTCATCAATTAATCCTCAATATGACGGTGTGGAAAGGGTAGTGTCTGCCAGCACATCTGGCAATTGCTGCAACGACAATTCAACTGTAAATACTGCATCAGGGTAAGTCGCATTGAGACTAAACGACTACCCACCGACGGCTTGCCGGATAAACCATTTTTTTACTCGAGGCAAAGCGTTTACAGAATTAAGGCCCATGTTGCGAAGCATCGTCATCGTGGTATCAGTCGTACCGAAACCCCACTTAAACGCCTGCATTGCGGCCATCATGCTCAAATTATCGCCTTTACGCTGACGCTCATAGCGGCTCAATACCTGTGATGCACCCCAGTCGGCGCCTCTCTCGTAGGCTCGACAAATCTCCGCGCCCAGAACACGAGCGTCCGATAAGCCCAGATTGATTCCCTGACCCGCCAGCGGGTGAATTGAATGCGCTGCATCACCGACCAAGACAAATCGGTGGCTGAAATAATTCACAGCGTGGCATTGCACCAACGGAAAGGCTTGGCGTTCACTCACGGCCGTTACCCGAGGGCCACGCCCTGACAACGCCGTATTGAGCCCTTGGATAAACGCGTCGTCAGCGGCGGCAATCCACTTTTGACTCACTGTCTCATCAAGTGACCAGACAATTGAGCAGAGGTTTTGGTCCGCAAGCGGCAAAAGTGCGAGCGGACCTGAGGGTAGAAATGCCTGCCAACAGGTCGCCGCATGATCCGGCTCAACCCTGACAGTCGCAACAATCGCTTGCTGCTGATAGGACCATGTCCGGGTTCGCATAGCGGCAAAATCGCGACTTTTCGATCGACCGCCGTCGGCGCCAATCGTAAGAGAGGCAACCACCTCGTCACCGGACGAAGTCAGCATTTCCGCACCCTCGCTATGCGTTGAAAGCGCATCAAGCCGGGTGTCCCAAAACACCTGGATATTCGGTACTAACGCCGCACGCCGCTTCAGCGCATCGACGGTGACCGAAGACTCAACAATGATTCCAAGCTCATTCAGTCTTAACTCTTCGGCGGTAAATTGAACACAGCCCGTGCCCTCGGCATCCCAGACACACATGTCAGTATAGGCGCCGACGCGCTGAGTCGCATGGATGCTCTGCCAAACCTCCAGCGCCTCTAAAAATTCGATCGATGCGGGTGTTAACGCCGTTACTCGGCGACTCCACGCATTTATCGCTCGCTCTTCAGACGGCTCGTTTGGCTCTTTCTGCGCATCAAAAACGGCAATACGCAAGCCCGTGGGTGCGATTGCCAGCGCAGTTGCTAGCCCTACGACACCAGCTCCAATAATGGCAATGTCGACGTCCTGACGCGCCATGCCTACCGTCTCCCCATCCCAAACTCGGCAACACGCCGCTTCACAGGCTGGGCCATGTCCAGTAGCGACAATGCAGCACTGCCCAACCCATCAATGAGCGGTGATGGCGTATCAAACAATTGAGAAAGAAACGTCGTCGCAGAAATCGTTTGTTCATGGTCAGACGAACTGTCGCGCGCGAAGCTGCTCAGTCTTTTCAACGAACCGAACGGTGCATCGCAGGACATTTCATGGTGAATAAGCCCATCCAAGCGATGGATATCTCTTATAGAGAGATTAAAGCCCTGACCCGCCACGGGATGAACTGTATGCGCCGCATTACCCAGTAAAATACAGCGATGTCGGATCGTCTCTCGACTAATAACCACGCTAAGTGGCCAACCCGCGCGCTGCCCAATCTTCGTTAACTTGCCGACTCGCCAACCAATCATTGACTGTAATTCCGATATGAAATCACGGTCGTTTAATCGCAGCAGTCGTGCTTGCGTATCTTGATGAGCACACCAAATCACATTGTAGCGTGGCTTTGAAGATCCGCTGCTGGGTAAGGGTAGAAATGCCAAAGGGCCCTCGTCTGTGAAACGTTCATAAGCCAACGCGCGGTCCTCACCGTCGGTTTCGCAATTAAAGGCGATCGCGTATTGCACAGCGGCGCGTCGATGCACGCCAATACCTAACGACTGACGAAGTACCGACTCCGCACCGTCAGCAATGATCACAAGATCCGCTTTAATTTCCCGAGCGTCATCAAGCACCAACTCTGGGCGCCTCCCGGTAGCGGAAAAATCGACCACTTCTCGGCCTTCGATGACGTCAACCTCTGCCCGCTTGCAGCGATCGAGTAGTGAGGCCTGAAGGAGCGCATTTTCAATCACCCAACCCATCGGTTCGCCCTGAAGCCCGTCATCGCGCAGTTGGGCGCTGCCAAAGCGTGATTGACGCGAGACATGAATATCGTTGATCGCCTTTGCAGAAGGCTCAAGATCAGGCCAAAAACCCCAGGACGCTAGGCGCTCTTTCGAGCCTCGACTCAGCGCTGTAGCACGCGTATCGAGCGAATCTTGAGGCGCCTTTGGAAACCTGCGCTCGATAAGGCTGACCCGCAATGGACCGTTCAGCCGCTCGCCAACCCGCGATGCCAACAAGAGTCCCGCAAGACCCCCCCCGACAATGGCAAGGTGAGGCTGATCGGTCACTACACAGCAGCCATTAGCGCTTCAATGTCATCAGCGTCTTTGGGGACGCCTGATGTCAGGACGTGGCAGCCGCCCTTGGTCACCAAGACGTCGTCTTCGATTCGAACACCGATACCACGCCACTTGGGGTCAACCTTGTTGTTGTCGTGCGCCACGTAGATCCCTGGCTCAATGGTGAGGACCATTCCAGGCTCAAGCGGTCGCCACTTTCCATCGATCCGATATTCGCCAACATCATGAACGTCAAGACCCAGCCAGTGACCGGCTCGATGCATGTAAAAGTCGGTGTAAGCGCCCGCGTCAATCAACTCCTCAACATCACCCGACAAAAGACCTAACTCAACCAAACCCTCGGTGATGACCTGCACTGTCACGTCGTGAGGCCGATTCCATTTTGCCCCAGGCTTAGTCGCTGCAATGGCCGCAAGCTGAGATTTCAAGACCACGTTGTAGATAGCGCGCTGCTCCTCACTGAAACGACCGTTCACGGGGAACGTCCGCGTAATGTCTGCCGCGTAGCCTTGATACTCACAGCCGGCATCGATCAGAACAAGGTCACCGTCCACCATTTTCGCATCGTTGTCGGTGTAATGTAGGCAACAGGCATTTTTCCCACTGCCGACAATAGAGTTGTAGGCAACGAAACGCGCACCATGTTCAGCGAAATCATGCTGTATCGCTGATTCTAGGTGATACTCGTATCGTCCAGGACTGCATTCACGCATGGCT
>JABIZW010000178.1 GCA_018666295.1 Halieaceae bacterium | reverse complement strand
GTCGCTGCGTCATAACCTTTAACCACGTTGGTGCTGTGACATTCGGCACAGCGACTGTTCCAGTTGTGGTAAATGCCGGTCCAGTGGAGGGGGCTTTCATAGGTCACCGCCTCTTCATTTTCGTATATATGGTACCAGCGTTGACCACCTTCAGAAGCTTTACGGGCATCCCAAGCGACGCTTAATGCATTAAGGCGACCTTTATCAAGCGGTAATAATAGCTGCTGAAGAGGATAGACCCCAAAGACGAATTCGACTGGATAGTCTGTTAACTCCCCTTTTTCATTGTCGGTCTTGACCCAAAACGCATCGTCTTTTTTGAAGAAGGTGGTGGTTGTACCTTGGTAATTAAATGTCGCGTTGTCGAAGTCTCCCAGTACCGTCGTCGAGGACGCTTCCTGCATAGCGAGGTCATGGTGGGAGTCGGTCCAGTCAGAAATTTGTGTCTCGTGACATGATGCACAGGTCTCGTTACCCACAAACGTGGGGCTGGATAAGAGCGCCGGACTGAGGAGCAATAAGCCCCCAGTGCAAAGGCGCTTGAGAATTGTTTTTATGACCAAAGCTGTTTGCTCAATTCGGTTACTGGTCGGCTTCCCCCTCGCGCAAGCCATTCGGCCAGCGCGTGGGCAACATTCTTAAAGTGTACGTCGGGCGCTGTCGGCATGTCGTTAAGCCAAGCGCGGGCCGTTGTTGTTTCTAAGGACTTCATGGTTGTTGCGTATCCCAGCTGCTCTAGCGCCGCGGCGTTGGAAAGCTGCTCCATTTGTTGAGCGAGAGGTCGAGTCAGTACCGGTTTTTTCCACTGAAGACACTCTGAAATGAGCTCGAACCCTGAATTACAAATAACACCGCGGGACGCAGCCAAGTCACGCTTAAAGCCTGAGATATTGGCTTTTCGCCGAGTGACATTGCCCTGTTCTTCATCGACAACATCCGCTGAGTACTGAATAAACCTGTGATCAGCGAAGCCTTGGAGCCATGCCGTGGTTTCGTCCTGATGTTCGAACGGGAGGTAAACCAAGACGTGGTCGCTGGCGCCGTCCGAGTGAGCCTCTGGAAGATCCAAAATGGGCGGTAAAATAGTATTGTCAAAAGGCGCCCAATGGAGTCCTACGTGGATATCCACGGGTGCAAATTGTTGCATGAGCAACCGGCTCATGGGCGTGTGACCCGTCATCGGCGTGTTTTTCCCAAAGGCGTACTGATGACCAATTCCAATCACCTCTCGACCCCGTGCTTTGCACGCCCACGAGATCACGGGCTCGTAATCACAGACAATTATGTCGTAGGGGTCTAGGTCTAGTGTGGTCGCATCTTTAATAAAGGTCGCTGGGGCCGCACCGAGGGCAGTCTTACGGTAGTGCATTTTGCCCGCCTCGGTGACCATAGTGAGGCCTGCGCGGTGCTTGAAATTGCCAAAGGGCTCCATGTCAAAAAGCTTGTCTTTGTCTCGGCCTGAAAACAGCCAGGTGACGTCAACGTCGTAGTCCCTGAGTGCGTGTGCAAGGCCACGCGCGCGGCTAATGTGTCCCTGACCGGTACTTTGTACCCCGTAAAGAATTTTTCGCGTCATCGTCTGCGCCTCACCACAGGCTCAGCAGGGAGGCCGTCCCCATGGCGATACCACTTCCCATGAGGGCCCCTGCGAGCACATCGCCTGGGAAATGGACACCGACAACCACTCGTGAAATGCCTACTGTGAGTGCCCATGCGAACATGACCACCGACAGCCCGCCGAAAATTAAAACGGTGATCGTCGCGATGCAGAACGCGGCCGAGGTGTGGCCAGAGGGAAAGCTAAATTTATCAGAGGCTGTGATCAACGAATGGAAATTGGGTTTGAAGTCTGCGGGTCTGAGTCGCTTCAAGGTATTTTTCAAGATGTAGTAAGTGGCGCGCTCTACCAGCATGGCGATGGCCCAAGCGATCAAGTAAGTCTCAGCCAGCGGCGAGCGTGACAGCCAAACGAAGACGGGTGCGAGTAACTGGAGGTAACCGTCCCCGCTGCGCGAAAAAGCCAGCGCGCCCTGTGTGACACCGAGCCTCTCTCGTCCGTAGCTGTAGAGCGTGTCAAAGAGCGCGACGTCGAACCGCTGGAGTGTCGACAAGATTGCTATAGTCATTTTTATTTTTGCCCCTGCCTCCATTCTGACGTGTTTCGAGTCACAATGTGAACGAGTTTGCTGTGTAAATGTCACAGTAATATGACTGCTTAGAGATTAGCGATGCATATTGGAATTTTAAAGACAGACGCGGTTAGGCCAGAGTGGGTAGACGAGTTCGGTGAGTATCCAGATATGTTTGAGCGACTGGTTTTAGCCGCTGATCCGTCTGCGACGTTCAGCGTCTGGGATGTGGAAAAAGGTGTTTACCCCTCCGACAGTGACGTCGATACGGTTGATGGATTCATCATTACGGGCAGTAAAAGTTCTGCCTATGACGATAAAGAGTGGATTCGAAATCTTGAGCGATTGGTTCAAGAGCTCCATGCTAAACGCAAAAAAATGGTCGGTATTTGCTTTGGGCATCAAGTTATTGCGCGGGCCCTCGGCGGTACGGTGGCGAAATCAGACAAGGGATGGGGCGTTGGCGTTAACGTCTATAACGTCAGTGAGCTGCCGGCTCAGGGTGACGACGAGGTCCGTGGCGGCGGGTCAGGTGTTTTGAAGCTCGTCGCGTCGCATCAAGATCAGGTCACTGTGTTGCCACCCGGGGCGCGACCTGTGGTGTCTAATGACCACTGTGAGAATGCAGGTTTTGTTATTGGCGACCACGTTTTGACGCTTCAAGGACACCCTGAATTCAGTGCGGAGTACTCTGAGGCCATTATGGCGTTTCGCCACGACATGATTGGTGCCGAGCGGGTCTCT
>JABIZW010000255.1 GCA_018666295.1 Halieaceae bacterium | reverse complement strand
GCCGGCTCGTCGCCCAGAAAAAGTAGCATCACCCACCGAGCTCCCAGACGCGTAACCGTCACCCCGCCGCGGAACGCCGCACGCAGTCCGTCCTGCCGCATACAGTCCGCTGATGCACTCTCCCTCTGAATTCAGCACGGCGCCGTCGACGGTGGTATCCAAACCGCCCAACGTGAAGTGAGGAAGAAATGCACCGGCTCCAGGCGTGCAGTCTAGCGCGACATACGGTCCTGTTAAGGGCTTAAGCCATGCCTTTGATTTGTGGAACGCCGCGTCGATGCCACGCTCAACGGCGACATTGTACTGTCCCACGGTATCTGCCAGCACGCCGTTTGGCAGATCCAGCTCAGCGGCTAACTCTTCTAATGTTTCGCCGGTCCCTCGCACGGGCGCCGCAAGCCAACTCGCAGTCTCATAGTCCGCGTAGTCGTCGACATTGAGCACCAAATAGACGGGGAACGTTTGTTTTACTAAATAACACCCGATGCGCCCGTGGTACGCGTCCTCATTGATAAATCGTTGTCCCTGCCCGTTGACAAAAATACCGTGGGTGAGTGTCGCAGGCGGATAAAATGGGACGCTTAAAAAGCCTTCGTGCATGTTAATTGCGAGCGCGCCCACACTGAGCCCCATCTGAATCCCACCGCCCGTGTCATTGGGGTTGCCGATCGGCACCGTGCCCGACTTGGCAAGCTCCGGTGCATAACGCTGCATCATCTCAGTGTTCATCACGAAACCACCGGCACATAGAATGACCCCTTTTTTAGCGCAATAGAAACGCTCTTCCATGTCCTCTCGCACCACCAACCCCACAATACGCTGACCGGGTCCATGCCGGTCCACAATGAGACGGAGCGCTCTGGCCTCGAGGTGCACGTCGATGTCGCGTGCGTTCACTGCATCCGTGAGAATCTGGATGAATAACGGGCCCCCGTTGTCGCCCTCTACGTGCAAATTATGACCCCGTGGCGCCGGTTTATAACGTTCGACATAGGGCCAAGCGTTTTCGCTTCCCGTGTACAGTAAACAATCGTCTGTCAACGCCATCATGGCGCGCTCTGGATACTCCGACATTTTAAACGGTACCCCGAGTGCCATAAGCCAGTCCAAGTGCGTCGCCCCACCCTCGGCGTAAGCCCGAGTCTTGGCTTCATCCGCCTGGGGGCCATTAGAGTCCATCAGGTAGCCGAACACATCTTCCACCGAATCGTCGTAACCCACGGCCTTTTGGACTTGCGTCCCGCCACCGAGATAGAGCTCCGCAGAAGACAATTTAGTCGAGCCACCGCTCTCGGAAGCTGCCTCAAACACGGCAACCGAGGCGCCGTTATCAGCCGCTTCAATGGCCGCACAGGCACCGGCGCCGCCAAAACCGACGATCAGCACATCTTTCGTGTCTGTCCAGTGTTCGACGTCACTCTCCAGCATTGGTACAAACGACACGACGTCCTCCCTAGTTTCTTATGTTTAGGCCCTCAATGTAGCCTCTCGACTGGCGGGACTCTGCCTCCATTTGGACGATGGTGCAGGCTTGCGATTGCCGCGCACTCGCGAGAACGTGGGCGCTGTCAAAAAGTCAAATTAGGACGCGCCCCATGCAGTGGTACACCGGAAACACCGTCTACGACACCTTGCTCCTTGTGGGTTTCGCGTACGCCATTCTCGTGATGGTCTCGAGCTATTTTGGTACCGCAGCCTACGGCGGGCGATTTGGCGGGGGAAAGCGTGCCAAAGGAATTAAACTGGGCTCAAAAGCGGGTTGGATTCTAATGGAGCTGCCCGGGCTCTTGGTTTTTCCTATCGTCTTCTTCATGGGGCCCAACAGCGATCAAGCGGTACCGCTCTTTTTCCTCGGCGTTTGGATGTTTCACTACACCAACCGGGCGTTGGTCGCACCCATGCTCATGCGTGTTCAACCGGGATCCACGGCCAGTTTTTCGCTTGGCGTCGTCATCGCGGGTTGGATAACCCTGTTTTTACACGGCTACTTCAATGCCGCGTACCTCACTGAGTTTGGCACGCACTACACCACTGACTGGTTCAGTGACCCCAGATTTCAAATCGGCCTCGCCATTTACGCCTTTGGATTCGTGCTCAACGTGCACTCGGATCGGATCCTAAGAAACCTTCGCTCGATCAATCCAAGCCCCGATGAACCGCGTTATAAAATCCCCTATGGTGGGGGCTTTAAGTGGGTCACCTGCCCACAGTACTTTGGCGAAATCCTCTCTTTTACTGGATTCGCCATCATGGTCTGGAATCTGGGTGCCGTCTTTGTATTAGCCATGACGGCGGGTAATTTGATTCCGCGGGCGCGATTCACGCACAAGTGGTTCCACAAAAACTTTGAGAACTACCCAAAGGAACGCAAAGCCGTCATTCCCGGTCTTTTGTGAGGCTTTAAGGCTGATACCAGATCGCTGAACTGATCGCTCGTTCCTGAATAGACACCGGTGCCATAGGCTCCCGCTGAAGCTGCACAGCGTCAAAGGTGGACCACCGAGGTGTTGGGATCTCGAGTACTCTGACGTAATAGAACGCTTCTTCCCCCGCATCAAAATCGGGGTCGCGCCACTGCGCCGACAGCTGCGGCGATCCCAGTGTATTGTCATAGGTCGCGTTTACCGCATCGACACTGGAACCCACAGGCAACACCCGCCCCGCAACAGGATCTACCGTTCGAGCATCAGACCAGGCGAGGTCATAAATCGTCTCATGGCTTTGGCCGTCGCGATCAACCCACCCCTTGATCATCTGAATACGGTCGAGGTTTGCGCCTACAGGGTCTCTTTGCGCCACCACAACAAACTCCGGCGCCACCGCACCAGATGAGGGCGGCAATGACGCACCCATGGGTACGCCGTTTTCCCTCGCAATCGCATCAAATGCGACCGCAGTCGCGGTGTCCTTT
>JABIZW010000118.1 GCA_018666295.1 Halieaceae bacterium | reverse complement strand
CAGTGATATTCGACGTATTATCACTCAGGCACCACAATACCTGACGAAAGATGGCTGGCTTTTAATTGAGCACGGCTATGATCAGGCGAGTGATGTTGGTGAAATTTTCCGGGCCCACGGGTTTAGAGACGTGAGCTTGCGACATGATTTGGCAGGAAGGCCAAGAGTGACCGGGGGGTGCTTGCGATGATCAGTGACGAGGTTCTAGAGCGTTATTCGCGGCAGATCTTATTGCCTGAGATTGACCTTGCAGGACAGGATCGTCTGAGTCGTGCGCGTGTCGCTATTGTGGGCTGCGGTGGTTTGGGGTCCATGGTGGGGCTGTTTTTAGCTGGGGCAGGCGTTGGCCACCTTCGACTGGTTGATCATGACAGACTTGAGATGAGTAACCTTCACCGCCAGCTCGCTTTTCGAGAGCGAGACATTGGCACCGATAAAGCCACAGCGCTAAAGGCCCAACTCGTCGCGCTTAACGGTGACGTGCAGATAGAGTGCATAACTCGACGTTTTGGCGAAAACATGACTAACGACAGGTCAATGCTCGCCGATATCGATCTTGTTATTGATGCCACCGATAATTTGGAGTCCCGTCACTCGATAGAGAAATACACGCGGGAACTTGGCATACCTTGGATTATGGGCGCTGCTTCCCGCCTTCACGGTCAAGTGATTGCATTTAGTGGCTCGCGCGTTGAGGGCTGTTATCGCTGTATCGCACCTACCGACGACGACGGGCCAGGGTTTGATTGCCGCAGTGAAGGTGTCTTGGCTTCTGTGGTCGGCGTCATTGCCGCCTGGCAGGCGCAGGACGCTCTCATCTATCTTGCGGGGCAACGCGAACCACTCTGGGGTCTTCTGAGAGTTTATGACGCGCTAGAGCAACACATTGAGCGACTTTCCGTTGCACCCCCTGGCGGTTGCGGCCACGACTAGTCGGCGTAAAGATCTTTCGGTATGGGTTGCTTGAGCAGTAAGACGAGGCGAACCGCGATCATAACTGACGCGACGGTAACACCGACGATGATACCGACCCAGAACCCAGCGGCGCCGTCAAACAGGTTATCCGCTCTCACAATGCCAAGGTAGTAACCCAGCGGCAAGGCAATCAGCCAATAGGCGACCATGCTCGCGATGAATGGGAAGCGCGTCTTTTTGTAGGCGCGCATTGAAAACGATCCTACGATCTGAACGGCATCGATAATCACAAACAGTGCGGCAAGACTCAGAAGTCGAGCAGCAAGCAATGTTATGTCGGGAGACTCAGAATAAATGCCGACGATCGTAATCGGCAGTGTCAGAAGGACTGCCATGGTCGTGAGACTGATGATGCCTGAGCACAACATACCGGCCTTGAGCGCCATAAAGACACCTTGCTGGTTTTGGGCGCCCAGGGCGTGGCCCATTCGAGTCGCCATTGCCGACCCAATGGCTAGCATCGGAATGTAAAACATATCCCACACGTTAAAGGCGATCTGGTGGGCACCAATTGCGGTGTCTCCCAAAGAGGAGACTAAGAGTGCGATGCCGGCAAAAACCGCAGTCTCCAGAAACATGGTGGCACCCACCGGCGACCCCAGTACTAAAATCTCTTTTATCGCGTTGGCGTTTGGTGCAACGGGTGACCAGGGGGGCATGTACTGTCTCAGCGATTTCTTCTGGAGCACGTACACCGTGATCACGATTGCCGAGAGCCACATTGATATCGCGGTTGCGATTCCGCAGCCCTGCGCGCCCATGGCGGGAATATCACCAAAGCCAAAAATAAACATATAGTTGAGTGGAATATTGGCGATGAAGCCTACAACAGCAGCAACCGCAAATGGCGACGTGATGCCGACCCCCTGACAGTGGTAGCGCAGTGCCATGAAGATACCCAAGGCAGGAAACCCGAATGCGACCATCTTGATGTACTCGCTGGATTTCTCCGCTGTTTGCCCGTCGATACCAAGCCACCCAAGCCCGAGGTGACTGAAATAGCACAGCGGTGCAACAATCAAGCTGAGGAAAACAGACACCCACAGCGCCTGTGGCAGGTGGTCGCGAATTCGATGTATTCGCCCGGCGCCGAAGTCCTGCGCGATGATCGCAGAACTGGCAAACATGACGCCCAGCAGAACAAGGTAAAGCGGCAGCCAAATGTTGAAGCCGATGGCAATTGCAGCGAGATCCTTATCACCGAAACGTGCCGCCATAATCGTATCGACAACACCGGTTCCCATTTGTGCGCTCTGGGCGACCAGTAGTGGCCAACCAATCCGCCAAAAATGCGTCAATTCTGATCTGAGCGAAGTGAATGTTTCGGACATGCAGCCCCCACGCGTGACGGCGCACTGTACCACGTAACGCGAATAACTCAGGCGCTCTTTGGGCATTGTGCTATGCTCGGCGCCCTGCTACCCAAGGACGTAAAAACCATTGACTGATCAAGTTGTCCAAACCGCCGAAAACCAGGCGCCAAACTCCGAGGATGTGTCGTTCGATTCGCTCGATCTTGATGCGACGCTCATGCGCGGAATCAATGCCTTGGGCTTTGAGCGGTGCTCACCCATTCAGGCCCGAATTTTGCCCTACACGCTGGAAGGGCACGATGCGATTGGCAAAGCACAAACTGGAACCGGTAAGACCGCGGCATTTTTGATCACGCTGTTCAATGACATGTTGAACAACCCGGTTGAGGGAGAGCGTTATTTAGCAGAACCCAGAGCGGTTATTTTGGCGCCCACTCGCGAGCTGGTGATGCAGATCGGCGAGGATGCGAGAGAACTCGGGAAGTTTACCGGGCTCAGTACGGTCACACTCATTGGCGGGGCGGACTACGCGAAGCAGTTACAAAAGGTCAATCAGCGCGTCACCGATATTGTTGTTGCGACACCTGGGCGGTTGATTGATTTTCTTCAACGGCGTGATATGTTTTTGGATCGCGTGGAGTCCCTGGTTCTTGATGAGGCGGACCGTATGCTTGATATGGGGTTTATACCTCAGGTGAAGCGCATTGTGAGATCTACGCCGAAAAAAGAAGATCGCCAGACACTATTGTTCTCGGCCACCTTTAGTCCCGACATTATGAATCTGGCCAGTCAGTGGACTTACGAGCCCATCACGGTGGAAATTGAGCCAGAGCGAATCGCGACCGAAAACGTGGATCAGCAAGTGTATGTTCTTGAGAGTCGTGATCGGCTAAATGTGCTCAAAAATATTTTGGCAACGCCTGAGGCGACGTCGGTCATCGTTTTTGCAAATCGCCGAGACCAGGTGCGACGCGTTCACGAACGATTGCAAAAAAGTGGTATTGAGTGTGGGATATTGTCAGGCGAGATCACGCAGGCCAAGCGAACAAAGACGCTCGAGCAGTTTAAGTCTGGGCGACTACGCGTGTTGATCGCAACTGATGTAGCCGGTCGAGGTATTCACGTGGATGGCGTGAGTCACGTGGTGAATTACGACTTGCCCGAGGATCCTGAGGATTACGTTCACAGGATTGGTCGTACAGGCAGAGCGGGTGAGAAGGGTGTATCGATCAGCTTTGCCAGCGAAGACAATGCGTTTCTTCTGCCTGAAATTGAGGCGCTGCTCGGTCAGTCGTTAAAGTGCACGCAAGTTCCGGTCGATCTGGTGAACAGCTAGCTATTTGAGCGGTCGCAGCTCCTCACACCACAGTAAGGTGGCGCCCGCGACGGCTGCGGGTATTAAAACGAGGTTAAGCAGGGGTATTCCAGAGACGAATGCCACAATCCCGCCAAAGCCGATCGATGTGCTACGGCGGGCGGCACACGCCGCACGAACCTCACCAAACGACAGTTTGTGATTGTCCATCGGATAGTCCACGAACTGCAGTGACATCATCCAGGCGCCCAGCAGTATCCAAAACAGAGGCGCTGCCATATTGATCCCGGGAATGAGGCTGAGGACTAACACAGCGAGTGCCATGGGGACGTAATGCGCGATCTTTTGCAGTTCTCTGAGAAACCCTCGAGGTACAGCGAGCGCAAGTTGGACCGCCGAGCTGTCCGAGACCAGCGTCTCACCGGTGACGTACTCCTCCACTTTCTCGGCGAGTAAACCGTGGAAGGGAGACGTCAGAAAAAGCACGATAAAAATGGACAGATAGCCCGAGAGCAATGTGCCAACGAGCCATATCAGCGGTGCGACGATCCACGTCAGAAAGCTCCATGTGCTGGTCAGTTCACCCGTAAAGTCGATATAAACCCCCGACATGAGTTGGTACAGGGACCCCGCAATAACAAGGAAGACAGCGACGTTTGCGACCAACGGAATGATCACAAATCCGCGCAGTCCAGGACGCGTAATGATCTTGAGACCTTTAAAAAAGTAACCCATTCCAGTCATCAAGTCTGACATCATCTTGTCCTGTCCAATTAAGATTAGAGTCGCGCGATTATCTTTGCTGTCCTGTGATTATACTACGAAGATCTTGAACGGGAGCGCGATGATGCCAGACAACGATCTGTTCGAAAGCGAAATGAGTGACGTCACTCCGCTTAAGCGATCTCCGAGAGAGCGACTGGTGAAAACTGACTCGGTGGACGCGTCACTCAGGCGTCAGTCTGCGACGCGGACGGATACTGAGGCAGATAATGTGTTAACTGACGACGGCATTGCGCCGCTCGATGCATGGTGTGTCCTAGAGTTTAAGCGACCTGGGATTCAAAACGGTGTGTACAGGAAACTGCGGCTGGGGCACTACGAAACCGAGGCTAGACTTGACCTGCATCGAATGACGGTCGCCGAAGCCCGGCGTGAGCTGTGGTCATTTTTTAAAGAAGCCCGTCGGCTGGGGCTGCGCACCTTGCTGATCACCCATGGAAAAGGGTTTGGTAACAAGGAGAAGTCGGGTTCGGGTGTATTGAAGGGCTATGTCAACCAGTGGCTGCAGGATATTGAGGACGTGCAGGCGTTTCACTCAGCCCAAGCTCACCATGGCGGAACAGGCTCAGCTTACGTCTTGCTTCGCAAGAATGACGCGAAAAAGCGAGAGAATCGTGAGCGCTTCATGAAGGGTCGAGTACAGGACGTCTGATCAACCCAGTTTTTCTTTGAGGAGCTGATTGAGCAGCTGCGGATTTGCCTGACCTTTTGACGCCTTCATGGCTTGGCCGACAAAAAAGCCGATCAATTTCTTTTGCTTGCCCTCATCCGCTACCCGGTATTGCTCTACTTGTGCCGCATTTTCACTAATTAGCGCATCGATAATGACCTCCAGTGCCCCGCTGTCACTGACTTGCTTGAGCCCTTTGCGGTCAATAATGCTGTCGACGTCGGTCTCACCTTGCCAAAGGGCGTCAAATACGTCTTTGGCCATTTTGCTCGACAGCGTGTTGTCGTCAATTCGCACGATCAAGGTCGCTAAGTCGATGGCGCTCAACGCAGCATCGGACATTGAAATGCCTTCCTTATTGAGTGCCGCACTGACATCACCGAGTACCCAGTTGGCCGCTGACTTGGGGTTTTCCGACGTTTTGGCGACGACTTCAAAAAACTCAGCAGTCGCACGATCTTGTGTCAGCAGGTTGGCGTCGTAATTACTCAGACCCAACGCTTCGGTATAGCGCAGACGTTTGGCCATCGGCAGTTCAGGGAGTGACGCTCTTATGTCTTCGATCGTGGCGTCGTCAATGACAATGGGCAGGAGGTCGGGGTCGGGGAAATACCGGTAGTCATTCGCCACTTCCTTGGAGCGCATCGCACGTGTTTCGTCGCGGTCGGGGTCAAAAAGGCGTGTCTCTTGCGTCACAGTTTGTCCAGCTTCCAGCAGATCTTGCTGCCGCTGGGACTCAACGTGGATGGCTCGCTCGATAAATCGAAAGGAGTTGATATTTTTTAGCTCGGTGCGCGTTCCGTACGCTGATTCGCCCTTCGGTCTGAGCGATATGTTGACGTCACAACGCATGGATCCCTCCGACATGTTGCCGTCGGAGATGCCCAAGTAGGTAACCAGGGCGTGCAGTGCCTTCAGGTAGGCAATGACCTGTTCTGCCGTTCTAAAATCGGGTTCAGTGACCACTTCCAGAAGCGGTGTGCCCGCACGATTTAAATCGATGCCGGTGTGTGCTGGAATCGCATCATGGACCGATTTTCCTGCGTCTTCCTCGAGGTGCGCACGCAGAATTCTGACTGAAAAAGTCGAACCGTCTTCGAGCGGCACATCGAAGATGCCTTCTTTGACAATAGGCTCGAAGAATTGCGATATTTGGTAGCCCTTTGGTAGGTCTGGGTAGAAATAGTTCTTGCGATCGAACCGCGATATTTTGCCAATTTCAGCACCGATACCCAGTCCGAAAACAATAGCCAGCGTGACGGCTTCGTGATTCAGCACGGGTAACGTGCCAGGAAGCGCCATATCGAGTGGATTTGTGTGCGTATTCACCTCGGCGCCAAACTGCGTGGAAGAGGACGAAAAGATTTTTGAATGTGTCGCAAGCTGCAGGTGCACCTCCAGCCCCATCACCATTTCCCAATGCATCAGCGAACGGCCTCTAGTGTCGGTCTGCGGGTGTGCCAGTCGGTGCGGCTCTGAAACTGGTGCGCCACGTTCAAAAGTTGAGCCTCTCCGAAACGTTGGCCAATCAGCTGTAGGCCGACGGGCAGACCGTTGACCAGCCCTGCAGGCAAGCTGATTGCGGGTAACCCGGCTAAATTTGCGCCAATGGTAAATACATCTTCCATGTACATGTCGGTGATCGATTTACTGGTGTCGTTGAGAGCGAATGCCGTATTCGGTGCAGCGGGTCCTGCAATGACGTCCACCTCATTCAAAACGCTGTCATATTCTTGTGTGATCAGGCGCCTGACTTGCTGTGCTTTCATAAAGTACTGATCGTATGAAGCGGCCGATAGGGTAAAAGTACCAACGAGTATCCGGCGCTTTACTTCAGCGCCAAAACCCTCTGTCCGAGACCTAACATAGAGATCTTGAAGGTCGCTTGGCGCCTCACAACGATAGCCGTAGCGCACCCCGTCGTAGCGAGAGAGATTTGCTGACGCCTCAGCAGGCGCAATCACGTAATACGTTGATACGGCTAAATCCGTGGAGGGTAAAGAAACCTCTTTGACAGTGGCGCCTGCGCGCTCTAGCTCACGGACTGCAGTATCGATTGCGGTTGCGACCTCTGTGTTGAGGTGGCTCGAAAAGAACTCTTTTGGAACGCCAATACGAAGACCCGTGATCGGGTGATCTAAGGTTTGATGGTAGTTCGGCACCGGGGTGTTATCGCAGGTGGAGTCGAGCGGGTCATGTCCTGCCATGGCATTGAGTACCAGGGCACAATCTTGTGCTGAATGTGCCATAGGCCCAGCTTGGTCCATGGATGATGCGAAGGCGATCATACCGTACCGAGAAACGCGGCCGTACGTCGGCTTCAAACCGGTGATTCCGCAGAGGGCAGCGGGTTGTCTGATCGATCCGCCCGTATCGGTGCCGGTCGCAAAGGGAACCATTCCAGACGCAACGGCCACTGCTGACCCACCGGATGAGCCGCCGGGGACTCGCGTCACATCCCAGGGGTTCTTGCACGCACCAAACACGCTGGTTTCGTTCGACGAGCCCATCGCAAACTCATCCATGTTGCACTTACCCAGATTGATCATTCCAGCGTCTTTGAGCTTCTGGACTACAGTCGCGTCGTAGGGTGGAACAAAATCAGCGAGCATTTTAGAGCCGCAAGTGGTGCGCATCCCTTGGGTGCAAAAAATATCTTTGTGCAACATGGGTATGCCAAGGAGCGGAGAGTGCTCCCCCTTCGCTCGTTTTGCATCGGCCTGATCCGCATTGGCAAGAGCTTGATCTGCTTCAAGACAAACAACTGCATTGAGTTCCGGGTTAAGGGTATCGATTCTTGCCACGGCCTGTTCAACAAGCTGTCGACTCGATACCTCACCGTTTTTTAACTCTTGGCTGAGGGTGGCAATTGACTTGAACGCGGGGGGCATCAGTCGATCACCCTCGGTACTAAGAAGTAATTTTCTGCCTTGGACGGCGCATTCTTCATGAGTTCCTCACGCCCCACTAACGTTGCCACGCTGTCGGTTCGAAGAGGCTGATTGGCTGTACACGGATTGACCATCGGCGCAAGGCCATTGGTGTCGACAGATTGAAGGGCATCAAACAGCGCAAGCGTCTGATTGAATTCGGCGGTGACGTTTTCGATGTCGTGTTCTGAGATCGTAAGACGCGCTAGCGCAGCGACGTCTTTCACGGTTGATGCCTGAGTCACAGTAAATACCTGCTTGGTGCGTTTAAGGGCCGCAAACTAACACACTTCCAGCTTGCTCAAAAACTATCGCATTGTTACATTTCATTTAGTAGGACGCTGTCTTGGCTAGGGTCAAGCTTACGGGGGTAACACCTTGGCGTGTGAGACGAGGGTGGCTCGTTATCAGCGACAGTGACCGTTTATCTATCCACGGGCTAAAAACATGTTTAAACGCTTACGAGGGATGTTCTCAACCGATCTATCGATCGACCTCGGGACAGCAAATACTCTGATCTACGTCAAAGACAGGGGCATCATTTTAGATGAGCCGTCGGTTGTGGCGATCAGGGTGCATAACGGACAAAAATCAATTGAAGCGGTCGGTACTGAAGCCAAGCGAATGCTCGGAAGAACGCCCGGAAATATTACTGCAATTAGGCCGCTGAAAGATGGGGTTATCGCAGACTTTCAGGTGACTGAGAAAATGCTGCAGCATTTTATTCTCAAGGTGCATGATACTCACTCGGGGTGGCTGCGGCCCAGTCCGCGGGTTCTAATTTGCGTGCCGTGTTTGTCGACGCAGGTTGAGCGAGAGGCTATACGTCGGTCTGCGGAGGGCGCGGGTGCGCGAGACGTCCGACTGATCGAAGAACCCATGGCGGCTGCCATCGGTGCGGGATTAAAGGTCGAAGAGGCCGTCGGTTGCATGGTGGTGGATATTGGCGGCGGTACGACGGAAATTGCACTTATTTCACTCAGTGGCGTGGTTTACCGTGACTCGATCCGTGTGGGTGGTGATCGATTTGATGAGGCCATTGTGGCGCACGTCCGTCGCCGCTTTGGATGTTTAATCGGCGACTCGACTGCTGAGCGCATCAAACAAGAGGTCGGCTGCGTTTGGGTCAGTAGTGAGCAGCGAGAAATCGATGTTCGCGGACGTCATCTTGCTGAAGGTGTGCCACGAACGTTCACCTTAGGCAGTGCTGACGTGATGACGGCGCTCGAGGAGCCCGTTGACGCGATCATCCGAGCTGTCCGCATGGCGCTCGAGCAGTCACCTCCTGAGTTAGCCGCCGATATTGCTGAGAATGGCATTGTGTTGACGGGTGGGGGAGCATTGCTGCGCGATCTAGACGCACGTATTGCTGAAGAGACCGGTTTGCCTGTTGTGATTGCGGAAGACCCTCTGACCTGCGTTGTTCGAGGCGGCGGCATGGCCCTTGAGTTGATGGACTCCTATTCACTGGATCTCATGTCGACCGAGTAAGTTTCTGGGTTCGATACGGAACGAGGAACACGACATCAGCACACTTTTTTCGAAGCCTCGACTCCTGACTATTCGACTGCTTATTGCAGTGGCGTTGGGTTGGGTGTTGGTGGCGTTTATGCGCGAGTCACCATTAACGGGACACGTTGAGGGGGTCGGCGCTGACATTACTGAGGCCTCGTTTGTTGTCATTGATGTTCCAAAGCGTTTGTTTGGAACGGTGGCGGCGTACCTCGAAAGTCGCGCAACGATGCGTCGAAAAATTGTGGAACTGCAGGATCGGAACTTGATCTTGAGTGCGCGCGCTCAACGCATGGAAGCGCTGATGGCAGAAAATATGCGCTATAAGGCGCTTCTCAATTCTGCTGTCGCCGAGGACACGACGATGACCGTGGCGAGAATCGTGGCCGTGTCTCCCGACGTCAATCGACACCTTTTAACGCTAAATCGTGGGGACGCTGATGGCGTCATGATTGGGGACCCCGTGCTCAACGCTGATGGTGTTATGGGTCAAGTGACTCAGGTGGGGCGATCGGCGAGTCGAGCGCTTTTAGTGACCGACGTTCAACATGGACTTCCGGTGCTTAATAATCGGACAGGGCAGCGTGCGATTGCTGAGGGTGTAGGGAGACTTGATCGGCTTGTGATCCGCAACTTGGCCAGTACTTCCGATGTGACATCCAGCGATCTTTGGGTCACTTCCGGGCTTGGTGAGCGCTTCCCTGCGGGTTACCCGGTGGGCACCACCGTTGAAACCGCCACATCTGCTGATGCGGCATATTTGTCAGTGTCTTTGGCGCCAACCGCGGCCTTGGACGTGGAGAGTTATGTATTGATTCTCACGTCCGCCGATGCGTCCTGAAAGGCGACGATTGCTATGAGGGATCAAAGCAATATTTGGCCGTCACTGCTGGCGTCGATTGTGATCGCCACGCTTTTTTTTCAGGCCGCAAACTCGGTGGACTTACGCGTTTTTACGCCGCGGTTGTTAGAGCTCTGTGTGTGTTACTGGATTTTGTCATCACCGTCCAACGTGGGTGTTTTTTTCGCCTTTACCGTGGGGTTGCTGATCAGTCTGGTTGAGGGGTCTTTCCTTGGTAGCGCATCGATCGGACTCTCGATTGTCGGATTTGTACTGCTCAACAATATTTTCACCATCCGACAACTTGATTGGGTCTCACAAACGGCAGTTATCTCTCTACTGCTCGGTATTTCTTTGGCCCTTCATAGAGTGATTTTATCCACTTTAGGTGTTCCCTCCGATGGTCTTAACTACCTGATTTCGGTCTTTGTGTCCTCGGCTCTCTGGCGACCGTTTAATGCGATGATGAATGCAACGCGGTTTCGTTTGAGTCAGCTGTTGTGAGTTTAGTTCTAGCCAGCGCGAGTCCAAGACGGCGCGAGTTACTCACCTTATTAACCACTGACTTTGTGTGTCGCCCTGCGGATATTGACGAGTCGAGTAAGTCCAATGAACCGCCTGAGACCTACGTGAGGCGCATGGCTCGAGAAAAGGCGCGGCGCGTTTGGCGGCCGGGTCAAACGGTTCTGAGCGCTGACACCGCTGTCGTGCTGAAAAACCAGATTTTGCATAAACCAACGTCTTATGACGACGCTCGGGGAATGTTAGAGACATTAAGTGGTCAAACACACGAGGTAATGACATCGGTAGTACTGATGTGTGACGCATTAGTGAGAACACAGATGGTAAAAACGAGCGTCCAGTTTGGTGAGCTTGAGCCAACTATCATCGATTATTATTTGACCACGAACGAGCCTTGGGACAAAGCAGGTGCGTATGGGATTCAGGGTTTTGCAGGTTGTTTTGTGACACGACTGGACGGCAGCTACAGCGGTGTTGTCGGGCTTCCTTTGCGCGAGACAGGCGCTTTATTAAGGGCGGTAGGACTGGGTCATGGCGCTCACGGATCCCATGTTTGAGAGGATCTATGGATTCGTCGGGGGCATCCTTTGGCGAGCTGTTCTTTGGACGCTTATTCTTACAGCGGTTGCGGTCAGTTTACTGACGGCGGTTCTTCCACTTCTCCCTTCGGTCAATGCGTCACTCGCTGCGGAGATCCAATCAAGAACTGGCTTTGAGGCTGAGATACTAGAGATCGGCGGCGAGATGGAAGGATTTCGCCCTCGACTGACGCTAGCCGGTGTCAGTATTGCTGATGGCGAAAAAGGGCAAGAGGTCATATTTCAAGCCGGACGTTTGCAAGTCACCCTAAACCCATGGCGCTCTTTATTGCAGCGGCAGTGGATTCTTTCAGAGGTGCGTGCGAGCGACGTTTTTATCCCCGCTCGATTAGATAATACGACCAGCGGTATTGTTGTCCCCATTGACCCGAGTGTTTTTGCCACTGAAATAGAGCGATTAGCGCTTAACAACATGAGAGTGTCACTGCTACGTGAGGATTCTGAGGCGGAAGCTGCACTCGATCTTGTCGTTGAGGTGGACTTGCGACGCTCGGGAAGTACCCGAGAAATTCAACTACGCGCGCGT
>JABIZW010000120.1 GCA_018666295.1 Halieaceae bacterium | reverse complement strand
CTGCTTCAACTGTGATAGGTGTTTCATTTCGCGAGTGCACAGCGGGCAGGCACCGTCGTAGTAAAGCGTTTCATGCGTCATCGTCATGCCACCCTAATGAATGTCTCGATAGTTTAGCGAGCCTAAACGCGCCCAGGGAGACATGCTTAACTCGCGTCCATCTCCAAAAGCAGCTTTCTGATGCTTGCTGCCAATTTAATTTCATCGCCTGATTTATAGCCAATGTGTATTTCGCGAACGCGCCCGGCAGCGTCGAGTAAATAGCCTGACGGCATGCCGTCAACCGCAAATAAGCGCGCGATCTCACTCTCGGTGTCGATAACGACCGGATAGTCGACGGCATAGCGCTTTAGAAAGTCCCAGGCATCTTCCTCCACTACATCGATACTCACCGCTACAAATTGAACCTTGGCGGCGTCGAACTCAGCATGGAGTTTATTGAGAGCGGGCAGAGACAAGCGACAGGGGCCGCACCACGACGCCCAAAAGTCGATATAGGTAACTTTGCCTTTAAATTGGGACAATGAGAGCTCGCCCTCGGCATTCTCAATCGCAGGCAATGTCCACTCTGGTGCTGGAATTGGAGGGTCGACTTTGATTGTGTTATTCCCACCAGCAGCACTCGCCATCGTGTTCACGGATAATAGCAGCGCTGAGCAAAACCATGTAAAAGCTTTCATTGGGAACCTCGCCTGACTAGACTGAATCATACGCAAGCGCGCAGCTATCTGATCAGTTAAGGCTTGTTTTTAATACTGTTGAAAGCCAAAGTGACATCTGGATCCAGAGTTTATGATTTATGAGACGAGCATTTAATTTCGGCTACCAACACGGTGTCGCTTCGCTCTCCTGCAATGACTCGACAGTCACTTATGGTGGCTCTACGACCTGTATTGCCAGTCTTGCGACAGGATATGAAACCCTGACGCTGTCCGGCTGCAGTGGCACTGCGGGCGGCAGTCCTTACAGCACGGGGGCAATTTACGCTGACTGTACCGTTAGCGCCTCAGCATCACAGACGGCGTATACGGTATCAACGTCAGAGGGTACAGGCACGACCTTATCGCCGTCCTCCGCGTCTGTGAGCTACGACACGACAACCTCGTTCACAGCGGGAACTACAGGAGGTTATACCAATTTGTCGGTGTCGGGTTGTTTCGGAGGCTCTCTGTCGGGGTCAACCTTTACGACAGGCCGGATAACCGCCGACTGCACAGTGACCTCGTTTGCCAGCCCCCCAAGCAATGGTGTAGGGAATGGGCTAGTCACGCTAAACACCGTATGTGTTCAAAATAGCAACCAATGCGGTTTTTCGGTAACTGCAACGACATCTCCCGCAGGGCTTTGTACGATGTCACCGGCGAGTGACACGGCTACTGCCACGTCTACCTGCTCAGTCACGGGCGGATTGAATTCGACAGTCACTATTAACCTTGTTGTTAATCCCAATAAGAATCACTGCACAGGTTCTGGGTCGACATCGAGCAGTAACTACGCTCCTCAAATTACACTCACTCCGAGTACGCCCAACGTGACAGTACGTGTGGAGTTAACCAATGGTGCGGGGAACTGCAACAACGGACCGAGTATTACTTATTCGCCATGAGGCGTGAGTCTCGGATTGCCGAGGTCGCTAAAATCGATGTAACTCAGTGTTTACCAGCAGCTTAGCGCGGCATAGCCGCTATGCTCAGGTCCCGTCTGTCGAACCGCAAAAGCGTTACACGTCGAGTCATTGGCCTGATTGCCATTGGGCGTTGCGGTAATTAGAAAACTGGTCGCGTCCGCGGAGACAACTTCTAGGCGGTAATAGTCTCGCGAAGTTGAATCAAAACTCCCCATACCCATAGCGCTCATGCTTGTAGCGTAGGTCAGGTTGTTGGCCCGATACTGTTCCTGCTCGATTTGAGCCGCCAGTAGCGTGTTTCGTGCATCAGCGCGGCGGCTCTTAATAACCTGGTCGTTCCAGGCCGGTCCCGCAACTGCGGCAAGAATACCAACAATTGCGACCACAATCAGAAGCTCAATAAGCGTCATACCACTAACATTGTCACTTCTTTTGCGCATGACACGGTCCATAAAAAAGGCTCAGAGTGAATATAATCACATCAGAGCCTTATTTGGGCTAACTAATGATTGTAGCCTTATCGATTTCTACCCAATCGTTCGTGCGCGTCTACCCACTCGTTGGTGCGGGTCACCTTGTCAACGCGTGTGGCTGCAGCCAACGATAACTCACCTGCCACCACTAATCCTGCCGCTATTTCACAGAGCTTGAGTGCGCGATCTTGACCAAAACAATCCATCATTTCCAAGCACTCACGTTGCGTTGGCAGGTTTGTGCCGCCACCGTAGCTCGCCATAATGATGGAAGGCAGGGTGATCGAGAAATAGTGATCGCCTTCACGCGTCATTCGCTGATAAACCGTGCACTGGTTGGACTCTCCGATGTTAGCGAGGTCCTGTCCGGTCGCGGCATACAAAGCGGCCAAACCATTGGCAGGGTGGCTGGCATTGTTCGAGCTTGATGTCGTGAGAGCTGACAGCGTTGTGATTTGATAGCCGTACTGCATTTGTTCTGGGGTAATGCGCAGGTTGTCCATCAGTACTTTTCGAGGAATCGTCACTTCTGCCGTTACGCGACGGCCACGGCCTTTGAGCATGTTAACTGCAGACGTTTTTTTCTCGGTATCCCAACTGCCTGACAGCATGTAGTTCTTGAGGGGGCCGGGGTAGTTCTTGCGAATCCACTCGCAGGCAAAGAATGTCGCTCGGCTGGTCATGTTCTGACCCGCCGCGTCGCCCGTTGAGTAGTCAAATCGACACGCGATGAAGTTGTGCGTGTGATAGTTCTCAATTTCGAGCAACTTACCCACCGAGGTTGTGCTCTCGGCTTGCTCTCGAATCGTCTCAACATTAGCGCGAAGCCACAATTGGAAGTCACGTGCCTCTCGTGCATCGTTAAAAATGAAGAGCGGCGCGCGCTGCATCGACTCCGCCGATACCGTCGTTTTCACGCCGCCTGACTCGCGAATGACCTTCATGCCGCGGTTGTAGCTGGCCAGCATGGTGCCTTCAACGGTTGCCATAGGCACGAAGAACTCGCCCTTTGCATACTCCCCATCCACCAACAGTGGACCCGCGACACCAATGGGGATTTGAGCCACGCCCCAGATGTTCTCGATGTTGCCCGACATAACATGCGGGTCGTACGAGAACTGCTTGGTGTGATCAAGTTTTACACCGGTCTGCGCCTCGATGAAGGCCTGACGATCTGCAATAATTTCTGCACTGTAGTCATCCTCGCCCGAGCGTGGGATCTTGGCTCTGCCCTGCGTCATCGTCAGAGAATCCTCGCCTTGGCCGCGTTGTACTCGCCAACCAGTTTGGCAATGTACTCGCCCGCTGTTTCTCGTGCTTTGACGGCACCAATACCTTGACCGGAGCCCCAAATGTCTTTCCACGCCTTCGCGTCAGTGTTACCGCCCGAGCCGAAGTCCATTTTTGTTGGATCGCTCTCTGGGAGGTTGTTGGGGTCAAGACCGGCATTTTCGATAGAAGGCTTCAGATAGTTGCCGTGTACACCCGTGAACAGACTGCTGTAAACGATGTCATCAGCGCCGCAGTCAACGAT
>JABIZW010000270.1 GCA_018666295.1 Halieaceae bacterium | reverse complement strand
GCGCAACGACGAAGTCTCATCAGTGGTGGCAGGATTTACACGTTTAGCTGCGGGTAAGGCTACGGTGTTCTTTCCGTCAGGACCGTTCGTCGCGACTTGCCGGAAATTGGAGGCTCTGGGGCGAAGTCTTGCGCCAACCATTGATATCGCCATTGGGCATTTTCGTGAGCCTACCGCGTCCAGTGATCATGACGTAAGAGAGATTAAAACTATGGCCAAAACACAACCAATGAGACTGTCTCACTTGGACCGGCTCGAAGCCGAAAGCCTTTATATTATTCGAGAAGTGATGGCCCAGGCAGAGAACCCGGTGATGCTCTACTCGGTCGGTAAAGACTCGGCCGTCATGCTGCACTTAGCACGCAAAGCCTTTTACCCCAGTCCGCCGCCGTTTCCCCTTATGCATGTGGATACGCGGTGGAAGTTCCAAGCCATGTACGATTTTCGCGATGCTATGGCGGAGGCTTCGAATATGGAGCTTATCGTTCATACCAACCCAGAGGGCATTGAAAAAGACATCAACCCGTTTGATCACGGCAGTGCGTTGCATACCGACGTCATGAAAACTCAAGGTTTGAAGCAAGCGTTGGACCTGCACCAGTTTGATGTGGCCTTTGGTGGTGCGCGGCGAGATGAAGAAAAGAGTAGGGCAAAAGAGCGTATTTTCTCCTTTCGCAACAAAAGCCATCGTTGGGATCCAAAGAACCAAAGGCCAGAACTGTGGAACCTCTATAACTGCCGAAAAGCGCCGGGAGAAAGCGTACGAGTCTTCCCTCTGTCAAACTGGACGGAGTTGGATATTTGGCAGTACATCTATCGAGAAAATGTACCTATTGTGCCGCTCTATTTCGCAGCTGAGCGACCCATCGTCAAACGCAATGGCATGCTCATCATGGTCGACGATGACCGAATGAAGTTGCTTCCCGGCGAGTCTATTGAGATGAAAACCGTACGCTTTCGGACGTTGGGGTGCTACCCCTTAACGGGCGCCGTCGAGTCATCTGCTACCGATTTATCTCAAATTGTTCTGGAGTTGCTACAGAGTCGCACCAGCGAACGTCAAGGTCGGGCCATTGACTCCGATGGCAGTGCGTCGATGGAGAAGAAAAAACAAGAGGGCTATTTTTGATGCCAAATCCGCAGAACCAAACAGACATGCAAGCGCGAGTGGACGCCTACGTTGACACTCAATCTAAGCTCGACCTCTTGCGCTTTATCACTTGCGGGTCAGTGGATGACGGTAAAAGCACTCTGATAGGACGTATGCTCTACGAAGCTCAAATGATTTTTGAAGATCAAGTCACCACGCTTCAATCGGATTCAAAAAAGGTCGGCACGCAGGGCGCAGACATCGACTTTGCGTTGCTGGTTGATGGTTTAGCTGCAGAGCGCGAGCAAGGCATTACGATTGACGTCGCCTATCGCTTCTTCAATACCGATCGTCGTAAATTCATCGTGGCCGATACGCCAGGGCATGAGCAATACACCCGCAACATGGTGACGGGCGCCTCGACCGCAGACGTGGCGATCATCCTCATTGATGCCAGTCAGGGTGTGCTCACCCAAACCCGACGTCACTCGTTCATTGCTTCACTGCTCGGCATTGAGCACGTCGTGTTGGCAGTCAATAAAATGGACCTCGTTGCGTATTCTCAAGACCGTTTTAATACGATCTGCGAAGAGTATGAGGCCCTGCGCAAGCACTTGGCATTTAAATCAATTACGCCTATTCCGCTCTCTGCGCTCAAAGGCGATAACGTTATCGAGCGCTCTGGCACAATGGGTTGGTATCAAGGGCCTACGCTTTTGGGTTTCTTGGAAACCGTTGACATCAGAGACCGGCTTAATCAACACGCATTCAGGTTCCCTGTTCAGTGGGTCAATCGACCCAATGCTGATTTCCGTGGTTTTTCAGGGACCGTGGTCGCCGGCAGTATTAAGCCCGGTGATGAAATTCGCGCACTACCCTCGGGTCAAATGGCCACGATTGATCGGGTCATACTGTCAACCAATGACCTCGACCAGGCAGTGACTGATCAGGCAGTGACTTTGACGCTCGATCGTGAAATTGACCTGTCGCGCGGAGACTTGATTGTCGCCGCAGATGCCCCTTGCGAAGTGTCGGATCAATTTGAGGCAGAGCTGGTGTGGATGGACAACGAACCGGGCTATGCCGGACGACGCTACAGTTTCCAGCTCGGCACAAGCCAAGCGAATGCGAGCCTCACCGATATTAAGTTTAAGTATGACGTGAACACTTTCGAGCAATTATCGGGCAGGGAGCTTGCCTTCAACGAGATCGCTAATGTGCAAATCACCTTAGATGCTGAAATCCCATTTGAGGCCTATACCACTTGCCCGGGATTGGGCGCCTTTGTCTTAATCGACCGCTACACCAATGCAACCGTTGCCGCAGGAATGATTCGGTTTGCGCTTCGCCGATCCTCTAATGTGCATAGACAAGCACTTTCTGTGGACCGAGCCGCCCGCGAAAAATTATCGGGGCACCGCGGCAGAGTGGCATGGCTCACCGGTTTGTCAGGTTCGGGAAAGTCGACGATCGCCAATGCGGCAGAGAAGATCCTTCATGAACAAGGTTATCGGACCTATATTTTAGACGGGGACAACGTGCGCCACGGTCTGTCAAAAGACCTTGGATTTACGGTGGCCGATAGAGTGGAAAATATTAGAAGAATCGCCGAGGTTGCGAAGCTCATGTTGGATGCTGGGGTCATCGTCCTCACGGCCTTTATTTCGCCATTTCGTGACGAGCGAGACATGGCAAAGAGTTTGTTTGAGCCCGATGATTTCCTTGAGGTTTTTGTTGATACGCCGCTTGCTGTTGCCGAAGAGCGTGACCCTAAGGGCCTTTATAAAAAAGCGCGGAGCGGCGAGTTGCCTAATTTTACAGGCATAGACAGCGAATATCAGCCGCCTAAAACCCCCAGCTTGATCCTGACCACGGACGGACGGACAGTGGAAGAATCGGCAAAAGAACTGGTCGAACTCATATCGACACGTGCCCAGGATCAATAAGCATGCCTGGAGACGATAACGTACTTTTAAAGGATGTTTTATGTCACTCGTAACCGACTTGAAAAGCTCAGACTCTCGGGTCCGCGCGCTCGCCAAAGCATTCACCTGGCGGATAACAGCCACACTCACGACCGTGTGCATTGCCTTTGTAGTGACAGGTGAGATCGGCGCCGCCGCGATGATTGGTGGCACCGAATTCGTCATCAAGTTCTTTATTTATTACGGCCACGAGCGCGCCTGGAACCTCGTTCGGTGATCTCGGGTGGTCGGGTGGTCTGCGAAGGGACAATGACGAATCGGTTCCGTTATCGCTTCAACACATTTGTGGTCGTGTGGGTATCTTAAGTCGCACAGCCCTCAAAATTTCGATGCTGAAGTAGTGGTATACACATACTGCGCTTGGCGGCACCTCGGCTATGTAGATCATAACCTTTGGCGGGTGCACTCATTAATGCTATCAATGTGGCTTACCCTTTACGTGCCAAGATACAGAGATGAGTGTAAACGCATGAAGGTGAAGACAAACAATGCCACTGTCTGGTCGTGCACTAGATGATTCGCGTATCAGACATTCCCGAGAGCGAGATCGAGTTTTCGGCGATCCGAGCCAGTGGTCCGGGTGGTCAGAACGTCAACAAGGTCTCATCGGCTATTCATTTGAGATTTGACGTCAGGTCTTCGAGTTTACCCGACGCCGTAAAGGCCAAAATACTCCGGATGCGCGACACCAGAATCAGTACTGAGGGCGTGATCGTCATTAAGGCTCAGAAGTTCAGGAGTCAGGAAAAAAACCGATTAGAGAGCTTGGTGCGACTCGGTGAGTTACTTCGAAAGTCCCAGCATGTTGAGACGCCGAGAAGGCAAACTCGTCCCTCAAGGTCGTCGGTGCGCAAGCGTCTCGAGGGCAAGAAGAAGCAGGGCTCTGTTAAAAAGAATCGAGGCAAAGTTAACGACTATTGAAGTCGGGCTTACTCGGTACCCCGCTGAGGCACTCGTCAGATGCTCCACGATTATTGTGCACAGGGGAGAAGTGGTAGCTACGGGTGGACTTGAACCACCGACCCCAGCATTATGAATGCTGTGCTCTAACCAGCTGAGCTACGTAGCCACGAAGGGCGCGTATTTTGTCGAGAAACAGCGCTAAGGTCAATTGCCCGTGACGCGATTTCCTCGCTTTTTAAGCGGCTTTGTGCAAAAGACTTTTCCAAGCTTTAAATTTGCGATTACACATTGAAACGAAAGTGAATGACGTCGCCGTCAGAGACAACGTAGTCTTTTCCCTCTAGGCGCCATTTACCGGCCTCTTTTGCGCCTGACTCGCCTTTGAGCGCCACAAAGTCGTCGTACCCTACAACTTCGGCGCGAATAAATCCTTTCTGAAAGTCGGTGTGAATCACGCCCGCAGCCTCTGGAGCGGTAGCCCCCACTTTTACGGTCCAAGCACGGACTTCTTTGGGGCCAGCGGTAAAGTAAGTTTGCAGATCGAGAAGCGCATAGCCCGCTCGAATGGTTCGATCAAGTCCTGACTCTTCCATGCCCATGTCGGCGAGAAACTCCAGTTTCTCATCGTCTTCTAACTCGGAGATTTCAGATTCAAGCTTGTTGCAAATAGCCACCACACCGGCGCCTTCTGAGTCAGCGTATTTGCTAACCACGTCGAGGTGTGGGTTATCTTCAAAGCCGTCTTCGGCAACGTTGGCAATGTACATGGTGGGCTTGATTGTGAGCAGGTGCATGGTTCTGACAAGTTCCTGCTCCGTCTCGTCCAGGAGCAGTGCTCTCACGGGGAGGGCTTCGTTAAGGTGCGGAAGCAGCTTTTCCTCAAGGAGCGCTTTCGTTGCTATGGCAACTTTGTCGCCCCCTTTGGCCGTGCGCACGACGCGCTGAAGTTGCTTCTCACAACTTTCAAGATCGGCCAACGCCAGTTCCGTATTAATGGTTTCGATATCCGCCAGAGGATTAATCTGATTGGCGACGTGAATGACGTTTGGGTCTTCAAAACACCGCACGACATGGGCAATCGCGTCGGTCTCACGAATATTGGCAAGGAACTGGTTGCCAAGCCCCTCTCCCTTTGACGCGCCAGCAACAAGCCCTGCGATATCAACAAACTCCATCGTTGCAGGAATGGCACGCTCGGGTTTGACCAACGCTTGAATCGCATCTTGCCGGGGGTCGGGTACCGATACGACACCCGCGTTGGGTTCGATTGTACAAAACGGGAAGTTTTCCGCGTCGATCCCCGCCTTAGTGAGTGCGTTAAATAGCGTTGACTTGCCCACGTTGGGAAGCCCGACGATGCCACACTTAATACCCATATTTAGGTTCCTTACAAATCTTCTTTGGTCTTGTCACTGCTGTGAAGACGCGTCATTGCTTTGACGTCCTCCCCGTCAAGTAACAGCGGTAGTGCCGCCAACGCTTCGTCAATGGACGATGCGATTAGCATTTGTTCGGTTTTTGACGCTTTACTGAGTACCCAGCCAGATACTTTGTTGGCCTGTCCGGGATGGCCAATACCCACCCGCAGCCGCCAAAACGCTCTGGTTCCGCCAATCGCAGGAATAATGTCTCTGAGACCATTATGTCCCCCGTGACCCCCGTCAAATTTAAAACGACTGGCACCCGGCGTCATGTCGAGTTCATCGTGCACGATCAGCAGTTGTTCGGGTGGAATCTGGAAGTAGTTCACCGCGAGTCCCACGGCCCTGCCACTGTGATTCATGTATGTGTCGGGGATTAACAGTCGGACGTCGTGCCCGGCTATAGAGCCACGACCCACTCGCGCAGAGAGTTTCTTCTCCGCATTGAGGTCAACACTGTTTTGGGCTGCTAGCGCTGAAACGAAATCGGCACCCGCATTATGGCGAGTGCCGATGTATTTTTCGCCAGGATTACCCAGACCGACAATGAGTCGAATGCTGGGCGTCACCGTTAGCTCTCTGCGCCGTCTTCTTCGCCTGTCTCGTCACCGGCTGCTTCAGCTGTGTCCTCATCGGAGTCGCCTTTGGCACCCTTAGGCGCAAGTACAGCAGCGACGGCCATATCGCGATCACCACCCAGTGCAAGTGCAGTGGAAGTGACCCCGGACGGGAGCGTTAGGTCAGACAAGTGAATCACGTCACCAAGGTCAACGTCAGCCATGTCCACTTCAATGAACTCGGGGAGATCGGCCGGTAGCGCGCTGACTTCGATTTCGTTCAATGTGTGTTGGATGCGGCCACCACCGAGCTTTACGCCCACGCAAGACTCTTCGTTAATGTAGTGCAGTGGAATAGAGACTTTAAGCGCTTTGTTCGCCTCAACGCGGAAGAAGTCAGCGTGCATTGGATAATCCTTTGCAGGGTGACGTTGTAGCGCCTTGAGAATGGCTTTTTCTTTCTTGCCATCGTATGCAATTTCGAGAACAGCGGAGTAAAACGCTTCGGTCTCGAGGTGCTTCTCGAAATCCTTTCGGATAAGCGAGAGACTTACGGGTGCGTTATCGCCCCCATAAATAATGGCGGGGACTTTCGCTTCGAGTCGGCGAAGGCGGCGGCTCGCACCTTTCCCTTCATCGCTACGAAGCTCGGCTTCAACTAAAAAAGTGTCAGACATGGTCTGTCTCCTTTGGAAAAACACTCAAGGACTTGCGACCGGCCCTGAAGTGTGTGGGTTTACGCTGAATTACGAATCAAACAGCGCGCTAATAGATTCTTCGTTACTCACTCTGCGAATTGACTCCGCTAAGAGGTCTGCAATGGTGAGTTGGCGAATTTTTGAAATGGTTTTTGCCTCGGCGCTCAGAGGGATCGTATCCGTGACAACCAACTCATCGAGTTCTGAGTTGCGAACATTTTCAAGCGCCTTTCCCGACAGGACCGCATGCGTGCAGTAGGCTACGACTTTGTTCGCACCACGCTCCTTGAGCGCATTAGCGGCAGAACACAGCGTTCCCGCTGTATCGACCATATCGTCAACCATGATGGCAGTGCGCCCTTGGACGTCGCCGATCAAGTTCATGACCTCGGACTCATTTGCACGAGGACGTCGCTTGTCAATGATGGCCAACTCTGCCTCGTCGAGCTGCTTGGCAATGGCGCGAGCGCGAACCACACCGCCAATATCGGGAGAAACAACGACAACGTTTTCATACTTACTGGCGACAATGTCATCATTGAGTATGGGTGAGGCGTAGACGTTGTCTACCGGGCAGGTGAAAAAGCCTTGAATTTGTTCGGCGTGTAAATCCACGGTTAATACGCGATCAACGCCCACGCTGACCATCATGTCAGCGACCACTTTGGACGAAATCGGTACTCGAGAGGATCGTACTCGTCGGTCCTGACGCGCGTAGCCAAAGTAGGGCACCACGGCGGTGATTCGACTGGCAGATGCGCGACGCAACGCGTCGATAATGAGCAACAACTCCATGAGGTTGTCGTTTGTGGGCTCACACGTGCTCTGCAGGACAAAAACGTCTTTACCGCGAACGTTTTCATTGAGCTCAACCGCAACTTCACCGTCTGAGAACTTACCGACTTTTGCACTACCGATTTCAAGGTATAGCCGGCTCGCCACCTTTCTTGCGAGATCGGTGTTTGAGTTGCCGGTAAAAACCATCATTTTCGAAGACATGCGAGGCGTCCTGCGAGTAGGAAATGGCTGGGGCGGGAGGATTCGAACCTCCGAATGGCGGGATCAAAACCCGCTGCCTTGCCGCTTGGCGACGCCCCAATATTCATTTGTGCTACACCATTGTGTAGCGATTAATTCCTTGTGCAACAATGACGTGGAATTTATTTTCGGCGAGAGCGGCGACTTGCGTCGCCTCATCCCTCGAGTCAAAGGCTGCGAAGACACACGCGCCACTTCCAGTCATTGCTGCGAGACCGTGTTGAGACAGCCACTCTCGTGCCACCTTAACTTGCTCATACCTGCGTTCCACTACGGGCTGCAGGTCATTGCGTACCGACCCCTCGAAAAGCGCCGACACTGTAATTGGCGGAGTATTGCGTGTCAATTCTGGAGCCCCGAAGATTTCCTGTGTAGACACGTGGCAATTGGGGTAAATAATAACAAACCAGCGTCTGGGCAAGGTGATCGGTGTGAGTTTTTCCCCAATCCCTTCGGCCCAGGCCGATTCGCCCCGAACAAACACGGGAACGTCTGCCCCTAAGCTTGCGCCCAGGCTCGCCAGTACCTGAGCGGAGTGTCCAAGTTTAAACAATGAATTCAACGCGCAAAGCGTTGTGGCGGCATTCGAGCTGCCGCCTCCCAACCCGCCGCCCATGGGGACTACTTTCTCAATGTTGATAGAGACGCCGAGGCTTGGATCAAGATCGAGAAGGTTGGCGGCTCTGACGATCAAATTGTCACTGTAGGGAACCCCAGAAACGTCGCCTGTTAACTGCAAACCCGGCGTATCGGTCACTTCAAATCGCATGACGTCGCCCCAGTCTAGGAGTTGGAACACTGTTTGCAGTTCGTGATAGCCATCCGCTCGCTGACCCACCACATGTAGGAAGAGATTCAACTTCGCTGGACTTAGCGTTTTGATCACCTGTTCATTCACCGTTGATGACTTCCCACTTGTTAATAACGACACGAAGTAAATCGTCGTTCGCTTCGATGCGAAGTTGTCGTGGGACTCGGTATGTGTCTAGGGTAGACCAGTCCAGTACCTGCGCAACGACCGTCTCGCTTTCCAGTTGAGTGCCGGTCAGCAGAGCTGCCCAATTTTCAGGAGTGATCATCTCTAGTAGCGCTAAATGACGAGCTGCCATGGCGTTGCTGAGCGGAGTAAGGCGGTTGTCACTGTCGACTGTAAAGAAGCCATTTTTATTGTGGAGCAGCACCGCGCTGCGAAGTCCGAGACTGTCACTCACGACGACTCGATCGGCGATATTGGCGGAGTGCGTCCACGAAAAGCGTAGCGTTTGCTTGTTGCTGTCCGAGGTGACGAGAACTTTACCGCTGGCGCGCCAGGATATCGACTCGGGAAGTCGCCCAGAGACCTCACCCCCGGTGTTGGGCTCGAGGCGCAACTGAGCGCATCCTGTCACCGCAATCAGGAGGGAAGCTAATAACCATAGCCTCATCGCCACGCGTTACTCCGGTAGTGGAATGGCGAGTCGATTCGCCGTCTCAAGAAGGTATGAGTTCTCAGGCGATGACCGCAACTGCGTGCCAATCAGGTCCTTAGCTTCGAGCGTGCGACCTTGCGACCAGAGTAATTCAATGAGGTGGGCGGCAACCTCTGGATCTGGATACTGCTTGTAGGCTTCTTTCAGGAGTAGTTCAGCCTGCTTTTTCTTCCCAAGCTTAAAGTAGACCCAACCAAGGCTGTCGATAATGGCTGGGTTTCGAGGGTCTTTTGTGATGGCTTCTTCGAGCAAGTCAGCAGCCTCAGAGAATCGAGTGGTGTTGTTAGTGAGCGCGTAGCCCAGTGCGTTGAGTGCACCCGCATCACCCGGCGCTAGGCTTAGAATTTGTCGATAGTCTGCCTCGGCTTGATTAAAAAGACCGAGTCGTTCGAGTAGGGTTGCCCGCGCGAACAAGAGCCTTGTTGACTTTGGGAATTCCGAAAGCGCGGTTGTCAGTACATTGCGGGCCTCGTCTGAACCGAGCGCCTCCAACGTGTCTGCATGTAAGTTAAAGCTGATTTCGCGGCCTTGCGGATGTGCCACACGTTGCCGTTCAAAAAACACATTGGTGGCGTGACGGTCTCCGTCGCTGATGAGTAAATTTGCGGCTTCTGACAGAGCGCGCGTGTAATTAGTCGAGGGTGCGACACGAGCAAAGGCATCGAGTGCCCGGGCCGTGTCCTGAACCTGTATAAGCGCCAGACCACGAAAGAAATACGCGTCATTGATGCGTTGACGTCCAGAAAGCACCCGATCCAAATGCACGAGTGCTGACATGGGCTGTGAGAGTTCAATATCTACCAATGCGGCACTGATGAGGTGATCGGCGCTGGGCTGAGGCTCTCGCACTAAAATATCAAACTGTGCCTTCGCATTTTCGAGTTCCTGCCGACCCAGTAAATAACGCGCGTATTGATATCGCAACAGCGGACTGTTAGTGACTTCTATCGCAGTGAGCAATGCCTCAAAAGTACTTGGGTCATCCGCCTGTAAGCGGATTTCCGTTATCAATAGTGTGCCTCTTTCATGGTAAGGATCGACAGCAAAAAGTGCCTTTAAACCTTCTTTGGCCGCATCAATGTTCCCTTTTCGCCATTCAAGGAGCGCCATCGCAAAGAGGCTTCGAGGGTCGTCTGGGTAATTTGCTGCGAGTTGGGTGAGTAGCTGCTGGATGCGCGCCTTTGTCTCGTCAGGCTGTGTGGCGTAGTCATTGAGCAGCGCAGCTGGGTTGATCTCTGAGTCCGATGTGAAGGCCCGCTGGGAATAACGCAGAGCCTCAGCCACGTCGTTGCGGTCGATTAAAATTGCCGCAGCAAGTGTCGCGGCCTCACCGTCAGTCGGTTCAAGGTCTGAGAGGCGCTTTGCCATACTCAGAGTGGCGTCTGTATCGCGCATGAACTGCGCAAGTTGCAGCGCTCGTCGTGCGATTGCTGGGTCAGGTATCAGCAGACTGGCCGCTGTCAATCTGCGCAGCCCCAGTGGCAGATCTCGTGCCCTGATTGCGAATTCCGCTTCAAGCAGCATGGACAGCTGATCGCTGGGAATGTCGGCATAAGGATGGACCACTGCCGGGGTAACGGGGTTGGTGACGTCAGCGATAATCTCGGCCTTCGGCGCGTCCACTACTTGGGTAGTCGTGCAACCCGATAAAAAAACGGCTAAAACGGCAATGGAATATTTGATGTTTCGCATGGGTGTAATCATGCCACACCAAACGAAATCGGCACACGCCCTCGTGTCGGCTCAATTCTCTGTTATTATTCAGGCAAGTGTAGCTATTGATTGACAGTGATGCCGTCAAATTTGGTTGTCATAGGAATAAATCACGACTCAGCACCCGTCTCGGTTCGAGAGCGTGTTTCGTTCGCGCCTGAGTGTGTTCCGGAGGCGATTTCGGAGCTTATCGCGCACACCGGATTGAGTGAGGGTGTGATTTTAAGTACCTGCAATCGCACTGAAATTTATGGTTGGTTCGGCGAAGCGTGTGAGGCTGCGGTGGTGGGCGACGACGTTGTTAAGTGGTTGTCGGCGTATCACTCTGTCGCCATGGGCGATTTGTTGACGTGCACCTACAGAAGCCATGGTTTGGATGGATTGACGCACTTGGTAAAGGTCGCTGCTGGCTTGAACTCAATGGTGCTCGGCGAACCTCAAATCTTTGGTCAAATCAAATCCGCATTCGCGGTGTCACAAGAGAGTGGTGGTATCGGGGATTCGCTAGGGAAGCTGTTTCCGGAGGCGTTCCGTCTCGCCAAGCGTGTCCGTACCGATACCGCTATTGGGGAAAACCCCGTTTCCGTGGCCTACGCAGCCGTGGATTTAGCCGGACGCATTTTCTCGGATCTTTCCAATCGCACGGCACTTCTGCTCGGCGCGGGCGAAACGATTGAGTTGGTTGCGCGACATCTCAACGAAGCAGGCCTTGGAAAGTTGATCGTGGCCAATCGGACGCTAAAGCGCGCCGAGACGCTCGCGGAACAGTTCGGTGCGGAAGCGATTCTTCTTGCAGACGTGACAGATCGTCTACCCAGCGCCGATATTGTGATCAGCTCCACAGCCAGTCAACTACCGATTTTGGGTAAGGGAGCGGTTGAGGAGGCGATCAAAGCGCGTCGGTTTAGACCCGCACTGTTGATCGATTTGGCGGTTCCCCGAGACATCGAGCCGCAAGTGGCTTCGCTGTCTGACGTCTACCTTTACACCGTTGACGACCTTCGGGGTGTCGTTGAAGAGAATGTGCGCCTTCGCAGCCACGAGGCCAACAAGGCCGATAAGATTGTCGACGAAGGGGTCGTTGAGGTTGAGGCCAACTGGCTCCAACGCGCATCGGCAGACGTTGTCAGAAATTATCGTGAGTCGGCAATGGCAATCCAAAACACTGAGCTCGAACGCGCGATGAAGGCGCTAGAGAGCGGAAAGTCACCCGAAGAAGTCATTACACGACTGTCACGGGATCTCACCAATAAGTTAATTCATGCCCCAACCGCGGGATTAAAGCAGATCGCAAAGGAAGGCGATCGTGTTAATGTTTCCCGGGCGGCAGAGTTGCTGGGCGTGCCATCGTCGTTACCCTCGGACGGCTCGTCCACACTACAGTAGGTCAATAAAGGCAGTTATTTGTGAAATCTTCGCTGGTTACGAAGCTCGAGTCGCTGTGCGACCGACATGAGGAAGTCTCTGCACTGCTCTCTGATGCGGAGACAGCCTCCGACCCTAATAAATTTCGAAGCCTTTCTCAGGAATATTCGCAGCTCGACGAAGTCGTCAAAGTTTATGAGAGCTATCGCCGCGCGCAAGACGATTTAGTAGAGGCGCAAGTCATGCTGCAAGACGCCGACGTTGAACTTAGAGAGATGGCCGAGGAGGAAATTGCGGTCGCAGAGCGGCATATGGTGGTGTCTGAAGCTGAGCTTCAGGTGCTGATGTTACCCAAGGACCCTAAAGATTCGAGTAACGTATTTTTGGAGATTCGAGCCGGTACGGGGGGCGACGAGGCGGCTATTTTTTCAGGCGACCTGTTCCGAATGTACTCACGCTACGCGGAGAGTAAGCGGTGGTCTATTGAAGTCGTCTCAGAGCGCGCGAGCGATCATGGCGGTTATAAAGAATTGATTGCCCGTGTGGTGGGTGATTCTGTCTACGCTCACTTGAAATTTGAGTCGGGTGCACACCGTGTTCAGCGGGTTCCTGAAACCGAGTCACAAGGACGAATCCATACGTCTGCCTGCACTGTTGCCGTTATGGCTGAGCCCGATGAAGTGGAGGAAGTGGCGATTCGCAAAGAGGACCTCCGCGTCGATACCTATCGCTCTTCAGGGGCCGGAGGGCAGCACGTCAACACCACGGACTCCGCTGTGCGCTTGACGCACATTCCAACGGGCATTGTCGTGGAGTGCCAAGATGAGCGCTCACAACACAAGAATCGAGCTCGGGCGATGTCGCTTTTGCAGGCTAAACTCGCGTCGGCCTCTGAGCAGCAGTTGGCGGCAGAGCAAGCCGAGGAACGCCGTAATTTGGTGGGGACCGGTGATCGATCTGACCGTATCCGGACTTACAATTACCCGCAAGGCCGGGTGACAGACCACCGAATCAACCTCACCTTGTACAAATTAGACGAGGTGGTGGAAGGTAGTCTTGATTCGGTCATACAGCCGCTCAGACAGGAGCATCAGGCGGATCTACTGGCCGCGCTGGGTGACGAGTGAAAGTCAGCGACGCGTTGACTGCGTTTAATATTGCCAAGCGCGATGCTGAAACTTTGTTGCTTCACTGTTTGGGTCGCACTAATCGCGCCTGGCTCTTCGCGCACGACACGGATGATCTTACTGTCCAAGACTTGAAGCAGTACTCCGCGCTCTGTCGAGCGCGTGAACAGGGTGTTCCATTGGCCTACGTGATGGGGTACCGAGAATTTTGGTCGCTTGAACTTGCGGTATCGCCCGACGTACTTATTCCGCGGCCCGAAACTGAACACTTAGTCGAGTGGGCCATTGAGCGGGTCGAGGCGTCTGCAGCGCCTTCATTGCTTGATTTGGGGACTGGGAGTGGTGCAATCGCATTGGCGTGCAAGGCGGCGAAACCGAAATTACAGGTGACGGCTTGTGATGTCAGTGAGCCGGCACTTGCCGTTGCGGAAAAAAACGCCAGAAATCTCGATTTGCCCATCGAATTGACCGTTTCGAATTGGTTTTCCGCCTTTGGCGATCGGGCATGGTCAATCATTGTGGCGAATCCGCCGTATGTGGCGGGGACAGATGAGCACTTGTTGCAAGGCGATGTTCGTTTTGAACCGATGATTGCATTAACTGATGGGAGCGATGGGCTCAGTGATATTCGACGTATTATCACTCAGGCACCACAATACCTGACGAAAGATGGCTGGCTTTTAATTGAGCACGGCTATGATCAGGCGAGTGATGTTGGTGAAATTTTCCGGGCCCACGGGTTTAGAGACGTGAGCTTGCG
>JABIZW010000229.1 GCA_018666295.1 Halieaceae bacterium | reverse complement strand
GATCAATCGGCTGTCCAAGCTCAACACTGTGCGGTATGAGGTGAAGACCCGCAACACCCAGCATCAGTCCGGCGACAAGGCTCATCACCAGCTGGGTCTGCACGTGAGACAACTGATAACGACGCGGCAGCCAACCACCCATCCAAGAGGCTAAAAATAGCGCGAGGCTGTACGTTATCAATGTCATCATTGTCTGTTCCAGCTATCGCGTAGTGATGAGGTTGTCTCGGTGAATCAACTCTTCATCACCTCCAAAACCCAGTATAGACTCGATCTCAGTTGAAGCACGTCCGCGCAATTTTCGCGTTTCAACAGCACTGTAATTGCATAAACCGCGTGCGATCTCTTGCCCCCGGTTGTCGAGGCAACGAACCAAGTCTCCCCGGACAAAGTCACCGCTCACGTCAACAACACCCACGGGCAACAGGGAGCGTCCTAAGTCACAAATACCGCGCACTGCGCCATCGTCTAGCGTCACCGCGCCCTTAGGGTAAAGCAAGGACGCCAGCCACTGTTTACGTGCAGGTTGAGGTTGTTTGTCGGTCGTCAATAAAGTCCCTACCGGTGCGCCTCTCTTGAGCGCTCCCACGGTTTCAGGTTCCCTGCCGTCTGCGATAATGGCCAAGGCGCCTGACCGAGCCGCCAACCGCGCGGCGCGAAGCTTACTGATCATGCCACCGCGGCCGAGGGCTGTTCCCTCTGAGACCATCTTGTCCAGTGTCGTGTCGTGGGCATCAGCCTCCGTAATCAACTGTGCGTCCGGTGTGGCTCTGGGGTCCGTATTGAACAGTCCCGCTTGATCCGTGAGCATGACCAAAAGGTCTGCATCAATGAGGTTGGCAACCAATGCAGCCAACGTGTCGTTATCACCAAAACGAATTTCGTCGGTGACCACGGTATCGTTCTCATTAACGATTGGAATGACCCCCTGGGCGAGTAGCGTCTGCAGTGTCGCCCGCGCATTGAGGTACCGTTCGCGCGAGCGAACGTCGTCATGGCTGAGTAGAATTTGCGCACACAGATAGCCAGAGGGCGCAAACGCCGCTTCGTAGGCCTGAACCAAAGACGACTGCCCCACAGCGGCTGCCGCTTGAAGCTGGTCCAACGCACTCGGTCGCATTGTCATATTAAGTCGTGCAAGCCCAGCAGCGACGGCACCACTGGATACGATGATGACTTCCGCGCCGTCCTCTCTCAAAGCAATAACATTTTGCGCAAGACGCTCTATGGAGGCCTTGTTTAGACCCTGCCCGTTGTCCGTCAGTACTGCGCTGCCAATTTTAATGACCCAGCGACGCGCATCCGTCAACGATTGGCGGGCATTACTGCTCAACTTCGGTATTCAACTTCAACATCCGTGTCATCGATGCTGTCGTCGTCCTCGTCTTCGACATCGCTGAGTTGACCAATACGCGCCGCTTGTCGCTCTAAGCGTAGCGACTCGATACGCTCGCGCGCCTCGCTCTGCATCTGCATTTGGACGTCTTGCTCTCGGAGTTTGACCTCCTCGTCCTCCGCTTCCTGTTGATTGAGAAACTCAATCGCTGTCATCAAATCGCCACTCAAGCGCACAGTTTCGCGCCCACTGATCGCCGCCACTTCGTAAACCGGTCCCTCCCAATCGAGCGCCTCGACAATGGCCTGACGCCGTTGTTTCAACGTTTCTTCATCAATGAGGTCAATTTTATTGAGTACCAACCAACGCGGGCGCGCTGCCAAAGTGGGACTAAAGCGCTCAAGTTCACGGACAATGGACAAGGCTTGCTGCGCAGGGTCGCTCTCATCAAACGGCGCCACGTCGACCATATGCAAAAGCACACGATTTCGAGTCAAGTGCTTTAAAAATCGGATACCAAGACCCGCACCATCGGAAGCGCCCTCGATCAGGCCCGGAATATCAGCCACAACAAAGGAGCGATGGGCATCGACTTTAACCACGCCTAAATTAGGCACTAGCGTCGTAAATGGGTAGTCAGCCACTTTGGGTTTTGCTGCCGACACGGCACGAATAAGCGTTGACTTCCCCGCGTTAGGCAGCCCCAGCAGGCCCACGTCCGCGAGCACTTTCAATTCCAGCTTTAGGTTCCGAGACTCGCCCACCGTTCCCTCGGAGAACTGCCTGGGTGCACGGTTGATACTTGACTTGTAGCGCGTATTTCCAATGCCATGAAACCCGCCCTGGGCGACTACCAATCGGTCGCCTGCGGCTTGAATATCACCCAAGATCTCATCGGTCTCTTCATCGATTATCGTGGTGCCCAAGGGCACCGGGAGTACGATGTCGTCACCGGCTTTACCCGTGCAGTTTCGTCCACGCCCCGACTCTCCGTTTTGTGCTCGGAACTTACGGGTAAACCGATAATCCACCATGGTGTTGAGCGACGCGCTTCCCTCTAAAACAACACTGCCGCCATCACCACCGTCACCGCCATCGGGACCGCCCAGTGGTATGTACTTCTCGCGGCGAAAGCTAACGCAGCCGTTACCCCCTTTGCCAGCGTGTACTTCAATAACCGCTTCATCGACAAATTTCACGAATCACTCCTGCAGACCACCGCCTAAAAACAAGCCTGAGCCCAAAAAAAAAGCCCCGTCGACTGACAGGGCTTTTTCAAAAACTAAGCGACTATCAGGCAGTGACAATACGAACTTGCTTACGATTTTGCGGCCCGCCCTTGTAGAACTCAACCTTACCCGCTGCGGTTGCAAATAATGTGTGGTCTTTACCAATACCAACGTTTGAACCTGCATGAAACTTGGTGCCGCGCTGACGAACGATAATGCTGCCCGCTGATACGTCTTGACCACCGAAGGCTTTCACGCCCAAGCGTTTACTCTCGCTGTCGCGTCCGTTACGGGTACTACCACCAGCTTTTTTATGCGCCATTAGACTACTCCCTGGTTATCCCTTGATCCCTGTGATTTTCACTTCCGTATACCACTGCCGATGACCTGTCTCATTGCGGTAGTGCTTACGGCGATTGAACTTTACAATCTTAATCTTTGCGTGGCGTCCATGGCTCACCACTTCAGCAGTTACCGTGCTGCCGTCAACGACCGGCGCACCGATCTTAACATCTGCGCCTTCGCCCACCATGAGTACCTGGTCGAATTCGACCGACTCGCCTGTCGCTACTTCAAGCTTCTCCAGCTTGAGTACTTCACCTTCTTCAACGCGGTGCTGCTTTCCACCGCTAATAATTACTGCGTACATGTGTATTTCCTTCCAGTTAGCCTGCTCGCTGTATGAAAACCGCCAAAGCGGGGCAGAGCGTAGGCACTCGAGTGTTGTGCAAACAAGGGCGCGGAGAATACGGGTTTTCACGTCGTGACGCAAGGCTAGTCTTAACCCGCCCACCTCTTGGTGGCAACAAAGACAACCACACCTTATAATCGCGCCTCACCGCGGAGAAGCCCCCTTTGATAAATGACATAAGAGCCAGCGTTGAGGCGGACTTCGCCAGAGTAAACACGCTGATCATCGATCAACTGTATTCCGACGTCGACATGGTCGAAAACGTCGGTCAATACATTGTCGACTCGGGCGGCAAGCGCCTGCGTCCCCTGCTGACTCTGCTGGCGGCCGCGTCGGTAGGTGAAGTCACAGAAAAGCATATTACATTCGCGGCAATTATCGAATTTATACACACGGCCACCTTGCTTCATGATGACGTCGTTGATATTTCCACCCTTCGCAGGGGGAAGCCCACGGTCAACAGTGAATTTGGCAACGCGCCAAGCGTGCTTGTGGGCGATTTTCTCTACACGCGCGCCTTCCAGCTGATGGTGCAACTCGATGACATGCGAATACTGGCCTTGATGGCAGACGTGACCAACCAGATTGCTGAGGGTGAGGTATTACAGCTCGTGCGCGCAGGGGATCCTGAAACGTCGCGTGAGCAATACTTCGACGTCATCACGCGCAAGACCGCCATTTTGTTTGCGGCCGCCTGTGAAGGTGCGGTGATGTTAAGTGGCGAAAGCGACGCCGTACTCGCCCGGATGCACAGCGTTGGACTGAACTTAGGGATTGCATTCCAGCTGATCGACGACGTTTTGGACTACGAAGGCGACCCCGAGACCACCGGTAAAAACGTCGGCGATGACCTGAACGAGGGTAAGCCCACACTCCCACTGATTCATGCGATGAGCCATGCGTCATCTGAGGACGCCGCCTTGATCGCCGATTCTATCCGTCAAAAATCAGTCGAAAATCTGAACACCATTGTGGCGCTCGCTAAAACCACAGGCGGTATTCAAGAGACTCGTCGTGCTGCCGTTGAACACTGTGGGCGTGTGAGCACTGCACTTGCCGATCTGCCGGCAACAGCCGCCAGAGCCAGCCTCGAAAAATTAGCTGAATTTTCCATCGCTCGGGAGAGTTAACCCATGCTGCTAAGCAGTGATCACGCCGCCCTCAAGGCCGAGGCGGATCGCCTCAAAACCGTCTCGATCGCCACTCTTTTTGAGCAAGACCCAGCCCGCGTTGATACGCTGAGCCTGTCTGCTGCAGGTTTGCAGCTTGACGCCTCAAAGCAGCTGGTTGACCGCTCCGCATTGCGTGCATTGGCCAGCACAGCAACCGGCGCCGATCTTCAGGGCAAGTACTCGCAATTAATCAGCGGCGCTCAAGTCAATATCACCGAAGAGCGTGCCGCGCTGCACACGCTTTTACGGGGGACTGCAGCAGAAGCGCTGCCCGAGCTCACTGAAGCGGTCAACAACACGCTTCAACGCATGTCCGACGCAACCCATGCCGTTCATTCGGGTGCGCACACAGGAGCAACAGGCAAACCCTTCACCGACGTTATTAATATTGGCATTGGTGGTTCGGACTTGGGGCCCAGAATGGTGTGCCGTGCGCTCGATAGTGCGACGCCAAACCTGCGCACACACTTTATTTCAAATGTCGATCCGCACGATCTCGATGTCGTGATCCGTGGGCTAAACCCTGAGACCACCCTTCTGATCGTCTGCTCTAAGACCTTTACCACCGAAGAAACACTGACCAACGCTGAACGTGCGAAGCAATGGCTACTGAGCGGGGGCGTGCCCGAAGCACGTATTGGTCAGCATGTGTTTGCCGTGACCACCAATCTCACCGCCGCAGCGGCGTTCGGCATCTCTGCAGATGCCTGCTTCCCTATGTGGGACTGGGTCGGCGGTCGTTATTCTGTGTGGTCGGCCATCGGCCTCGTCATTGCGCTAGGGTATGGCTGGTCTGCATTTACCGGACTACTGGCCGGCGCAAACGCGCTGGACGAGCATGCGCGGGAAGTTGACCCCCTAAAAAATCTGCCCATGCTTATGGCACTACTGGAGCTCTGGAACACTCGCTATTTAGGCGTTGAGACTCATGTTGTGCTCCCCTATTCGCAGCGCCTTGAGCATCTGTCTGACTTCTTACAACAGCTCACCATGGAAAGTAACGGCAAGCGCGTAACACTCACGGGTGAGGAAATTACCGAACCCACCGCCCCGGTCCTGTGGGGATCAGCCGGCACTATCGGGCAGCACTCTTACTACCAACTGCTGCACCAAGGCAACCGTCGCTTTACTGCAGATATTGTTTTGCCACTGACCAATGGCGACGTCAATTTAGACGCGCACCGTAAGCTCGCCGCCAATGCTCTCGCGCAGAGCCGCGCGTTTTTAATTGGACGAACAATGGATGAGGCTACCGAACTCGCCCGAGTAAAAGGACTCGCACCTGAGCTCGCGCCGCATTTTCAGATGCCGGGCAATCACCCGCACAACACGCTTGTGATGAAGGCAGTCAGTGCAGAAACTGTGGGCGCAATGATCGCCACATACGAACACAAAACCTACTTTTTATCGGCTCTCATGGGGCTCAACGCGTTCGATCAATGGGGCGTTGAATTGGGCAAAGCCATTGGCAAGCAAATTCGTACAACGCTAGAGAACGCAACGGGATTGGACGATCTGGATGCGTCAACCGCGGCGCTGGCCACCGCGTGGTTGGACGCAAACCACTGAGCATTGGTCAAAAAAAAAGCCCGGTCATCACCGGGCTTTTTGTCGGTCACACTGAGGACTCATACTCGCTCGATAATAATAGCGGGAGCCATTCCGCCTGCTGCGCACATGGTAATCAATGCATAGCGCTTCTGCTGACGTTCGAGCTCATCAAGCGCAGTGCCCACAAGAATTGAGCCTGTCGCACCGATGGGGTGCCCAAGGGCCATGGCGCCACCATTGATGTTCACCTTCTCACGGTCAAGGCCTAGCCTGCGAATGAACCGTTCCGCCACCACGGCAAACGCTTCGTTAATTTCCCAAACGTCAATGTCGTCTTTTGTGAGGCCCGCTTTCATGAGGACTTTCTCCGCGGCAGGTACCGGTGCGTTCAGCATTAGCGTTGGGCAGTCTCCCATATTGGCTGTCGCGACGATCCGCGCACGCGGCGTCATTCCATTCTTCTCCATGTAGGACTCTGACGCCAGCAAAAGTGCCGCGGCACCGTCCACGACACCCGACGAGTTGCCGGCGTGGTGGATGTGGTTGAACGCTGTAATCTCAGGGTACTTTTGCTGAATCAATGCACCATAGGTGGTCCCTTGCTCGTCGATCGGCACATCACGCACAACACTGAACACGGTCTTGAGCTCAGAGAGCCCCTCTCTCGTCGTCTGCGGACGCGGGAATTCCTCGTGATCGAGCGCCACAGACCCATCCGGGTTCCTAACGGTAATCAACGACTTATCAAAGCGCCCTTCCGCAATCGCGCGCGCTGCGCGAGCCTGGCTTACCAGCGCGAGGTTATCCACCGCATCACGATCGATACCTTCGAGGGTTGCAATCGCATCGGCACAGACTCCTTGCTGCGACTGGGGATGCAGGGCTCGCAGGTCTAGATTACCCGAATCAATCATGGGCGGCTTCGTCGGATCGCCCGTTTGTCCGTGGTAGCTCATCATTTCGGTACCACCGGCCACCACAAGATCTTCCATACCGGACATAATTTGTGCCGCCGCCAAGTTAACCGTTGTAATACCGGAGCCGCAGAAGCGATCGAGCGTCACACCCGACGACCGAACATCATAACCGGCGTTCAGCGCAGCCATACGGCCTAAATCGCCGCCCTGCTTACCGCTTTGCGACGACGTCCCCCAAATAATGTCATCGACTTCGGCCGTGTTGAGCGCATTACGCTCGGCCAGTGCGCTGAGCACCGTCGATCCGAGGTATGAGGGATGAAGGTGTGCAAGAGCACCCTTACCGACTTTACCGACACCTCGTGGTGTTCGACATGCGTCTACGATGTATGCGTTGCCCATAGTCAATCTCCTTAGAGTGAGTGTTCAGCGCGTTTCGTCGCGCGCTTTTTCATCATCATGGCTCAGTGGGCCATTTTAATGCCGGCTTACGCTACGTTGCCCTCACAGACGGGTCAAGTGCCATCGGATCCGTCTTATTGTGAGTTCAACGGGCAATCGCGCAGGCATTTTCCAATAGTGCACATTCCTCGGGGTCTAACATCGGGTCGTCGGCGGCGGCGATGCACTCCAGTAACTCACGACGATTTTTAACCCCTAACACCACGGAACCAATGTCTTGCGTTGACAGTGCGTAACGATGCGCCAAGCGCGCCGGTGTTTGCCCCCAGTCTGACGCCAGTGCTCGAAAACCCGCCGCCCGCTCAAAATCCATTTGATCTGCATCGTCAGCCGGTAGCACTCGATCCATTGCTGATGTCAGTGCTCCGGCCTGAACCGCTCGAATCGCGAGCGCGGGCACGTCATGTTGCCGGCACGCCGCTAACACACGTCGACAATCAAACCCCTCAGTCACATAGCCAATGTTTCCCGCTGAATTGAGCGGATTCACAACGCATTGGACTGCCGTTGGCCGTTTATGATGTGCAATCGCTTTTTCCAGTGCCGACTCTTGACCGAGTGCGAAGCCCCAGCCTCCAATTTTCCCCTCACGTTGCAAGCGTTCAAAAGCCGGAATAACCGACTCGAGAAAGTAGCTTAACGGCGTGGCAATGCGGTCGCGGAGGTCATCGTGATGCTCCAACACATGGTGGTCTTCAATGAGTTGCGAGTGCAGGAAAAACAAGTCGGCTCGTTCAATACCCATCGTTTGTAGCGAGCGCGTCAAGGACGCGTTGAGCGTGTCGTAGACTGTATCGGGCGCGACCCGCCCTAAGCGACACTTGGTGGTGAAGCGCAAGTTCGATTTGTCAGCACCTCGAAACGCTTCACCGATGACTTTCTCGGCCTCACCGCGGCCGTACATAGGCGCCATATCGAAATGAGTAATGCCTTTATCAGCGGCGAGTCGTGCCGTTGCCACGGCTTCCTCTCGGGTGGTGTCGCCCCAAATTTGACCTAAACCACCGCCGCCAAGCGTCAGTGCACTGACGCTACCAAACGGCCTGAATTGCCTTCTTTCCACGGAACACTCCCAGCGCGACGCGCCCCTCAAATTGACCCGTGAGGCTAAGGAGTTGGGGGTTAAAGGTCAAATGAGGCAATGGGATTCCGTGACAGTCAAAGACGCCGCTCGCAAGCGCTCAAGCAGCGTCAATAATGGCTAGTAGCTCCTGCGTTTTCTCCGTCATGAGAGCGGCATCACCGCGCGATTCAACGTTCAGACGCACCACCGGCTCAGTATTGGACATGCGCAGATTAAAGCGCCAGTCCTTGAAACTCACACTCAGTCCGTCGAGGTGTTCAACCGCCTCGGCACCCGCCGCGTAGCGTGACTCAACCTGAGCGATCAGCGCCGATGCGTCGGCCACTGTTCGATTGATCTCACCGGAACAAGGAAACGCGTGGGTTCGCTCCTCGACCAGCGACGCCAGCGTCTTGCCGGTGGTCGACATAATCTCCGCAACCAATAACCAGGGAATCATCCCACTGTCACAGTAGGCAAAGTCGCGAAAGTAATGGTGGGCGCTCATTTCTCCGCCATAGACCGCATCGACGCGGCGCATGGTTTCTTTAATGAACGCGTGTCCCGTTTTACTTTGCTCGGTTGCGCCGCCGGACATCTTTGCAATATCCATGGTGTTCCAGGTCAGACGCGGGTCATGGACCACCGTCTCTTGAGACGACTTCGCCAAGAACGACGCAGCCAATAAGCCCACAACATAGTAGCCCTCGATAAAGACGCCGGTGTGGTCATAAAAGAAGCAGCGGTCAAAGTCACCGTCCCAGGCAATACCCATATCTGCGCCGGTTTCTCGCACTAAATTAGCCGAGGCCACTCGGTTTTCTTCAATCATGGGATTGGGTACGCCGTTGGGGAAGTGACCGTCAGCCTCATGGTGCAATTTGATAAACTCAAACGGCAGGTGCGGCTCCAGCAAATCAACAACGGGTCCTGCACCACCATTACCCGCGGTACAAACAATCTTCAACGGCTTGAGTGCCTTCAGGTCGACGTAGCTCAGGAGGTGTGCAATGTAGGCCTCACTCACATCCACGACTTGTAACGTACCGCGCTGTGTCGCGGGCGAGAAGTCGTTACTCTCTGCCTGACTTTGAATTTCCTTGAGGCCCGAGTCGCCCGAAATAGGTTTTGATTCGGCACGAACAAACTTCATGCCGTTGTAATCTTTGGGGTTGTGGCTGGCGGTCACACAAATACCCCCGCCTACCTTGAGGTGTGACGTCGCAAAATAAATCTCTTCGGTACCGCACTGCCCAATATCGAACACGTCGACACCTTGCGCGAGGAGTCCCTCCACCAAGGCCGCCTTCATCGCCTCAGAGGTGAGGCGAATATCGTGCCCCACGACCACCGTGCCGGGCTCAATCACCTGCGCGTACGCGCGCCCAATGCGCGTCGCAATGTCCTCATTAAGCTCGTCAGGCACACGCCCGCGAACATCGTAAGATTTAAAACAGCGAATCGGCTCTGGCACAACGTGGCTCCCTTTCGTAAGACTCAATACAGATTTTCAAACACAAAGTTGGTGGCTTCGACAAAACCGGGAACACTGCCGCAGTCAAAGCGTTGGCCCTGAAACTTATAAGCCAGAACGCAGCCCTTATTGGCCTGTATTTGCAGTGCGTCGGTAATTTGTACTTCGCCGTTGCGGCCCGGTGGCGTCTCTCGAATAATGTCAAAAATATCGGGCGTCAGTATATACCGGCCAATGACCGCGAGATTGGACGGCGCATCCTCTGGAGCCGGTTTTTCGACCATTTTATCGACTCGGTAGAGACCATCACCCATGGCTTCTCCCGAAATCACGCCGTAAGCGCTAATTTGATCGTCCGGCACTTCCATGACGGCCACGATCGAACAGCGAAACTGGTTATACAGCTCCGACATTTGCGCGAGCACCCCAGCTCCTTGCTGGTTAACACACATATCATCGGCAAGTAGCACACCAAAGGCTTGATCGCCGATCAGCGGCTCACCGGTCAAAATCGCGTGCCCAAGACCTTTCATCTCGCGCTGGCGCACCATCGTGAAGATGCCGCGGTCAATCACGTCGCGAATGCCCTCGAGGTACTTCTCTTTCGAGGTACCGGAAATTTGATGTTCAAGCTCATAGGAGATATCAAAATGATCTGCAATCGCTCGTTTTCCGCGGCCCGTCACGAAGGCACAGTTATTCATGCCCGCCTCGAGTGCTTCTTCCACCCCATACTGAAGCAAGGGCTTATTCACCACGGGTAACATTTCCTTGGGCGTGCTTTTCGTTGCGGGAAGGAAGCGTGTGCCGTAGCCGGCGACGGGAAACATGCACTTTTTAATCATTACTAATCTCCAAAATTCTTG
>JABIZW010000158.1 GCA_018666295.1 Halieaceae bacterium | reverse complement strand
GTCTGTGTTCATGTCGATGCCGAATCGCATACGCAAGACCTTTGCTTCTCGAGCCGTCAGCCCGCCCAGCACGTCGCGGGTCGCCTCGGTTAGACCCTCATCCGTTGCGGCATCGACTGGACTGGAAATGGTCACGTCCTCAATAAAATCGCCGAGGTGTGAATCTTCGTCGTCGCCAATGGGCGTCTCCATAGAGATGGGCTCTTTGGCTATTTTTAGTACTTTGCGGACCTTGTCTTCAGGCATATCCATGCGCTCGCCCAGTTCTTCTGGTGTGGGTTCGCGACCCATTTCCTGAAGCATTTGCCGTGAGATTCGGTTGAGTTTATTGATCGTTTCGATCATGTGAACTGGGATACGAATCGTTCTTGCCTGGTCAGCAATAGATCGAGTGATTGCCTGACGAATCCACCACGTGGCGTAGGTTGAGAACTTGTAGCCGCGACGGTATTCAAACTTATCTACGGCCTTCATTAGACCAATATTGCCTTCTTGAATCAGGTCTAAGAATTGCAGGCCTCGATTGGTGTACTTTTTGGCAATCGAGATAACGAGCCGTAGGTTGGCTTCCACCATCTCTTTCTTCGCCCGTCGCGCTCGAGCTTCGCCCATGCTCATGCGACGATTGATCTCTTTAATTTCCATGGTTCTGAGGCCGACTTCGTCCTCAATGACCGCAATGCGCTTCTGCAGTCTGACAATGTCTTCGCGGTAGTTAGCAAGGCGTTCCGCGACGTCCGCTTTCTTCGACGCACTATCGACCCAGTCGAGCTTGCTCTCTGAACCCTGAAAACTCTTAATAAAGTCTTTGCGGTCCATGCGGCACTCTCGCACCACAAGCCGCGTAATTTCACGCTCCGACTCACGTAAAACCGCTAATACAGCGCGTGGCGTCTCGACCAAGGGATCGAATACGCGCGGTGTCAGCTTGAAAAACTTGAACAGCTCTCCAAGCTTCGACATCTCTTTTTTCGCTTCTTTGCTGTTGTAGCCCTTTTCGGCGATCGTCTTCTCAGTTTTAGTGCATTGACGCTTCAGCGCAGTGAATCGCTTTTTGGCTTCAATAGGATCGGGACCGGTATCGGTCTCCTCGGCGTCGTCGTTCTCTTTGTTCGCGTTCTGCTCCGCAATTTCCTGCGCTGAGGGTACGTGATCGGATGGATCAAGGTAGCCCACGAGCATGTCGGAGAGCTTTTTCTCTTCTTTTGCGACCAGTTCGTATTCGTTACTGAGTTTTCGAGCGACGCCTGGATAAAACGCAAGAGCAGAGAGCAGTTCTCTGATGCCCTCTTCAATTCGCTTGGCAATGACAATTTCGCCTTCGCGGGTCAGCAGTTCAACCGTGCCCATCTCACGCATGTACATGCGCACTGGATCGGTTGTCCGGCCGGCTTCATTTTCGACCGCGGCGAGCGCTGCGGCGGCCTCTGCGGCGGCGATCTCATCGGCAGACCGATCTCCTTCAGTCATGAGGAGTTCGTCTGCGTCAGGTGCTTGTTCAAACACCTGAATACCCATGTCGTTGATCATCTGAATGATGTCTTCGACCTGATCGGGCTCAGAAATATCTTGCGGGAGGTGATCGTTCACTTCCGCGTAGGTCAGGTAGCCCTGTTCTTTGCCTTTTGCAATAAGTTGCTTAAGGCGCGATTGGTTTTGCAGAGAATCAGACATGCATCGGTCCGGTGAGAAAGCGGTCGAAAAAAAATGAGCGTGCAATAATAGCGACCGTGGGTGTATTTAGCCATGTCAAAACTTGGACTTTAGGCGTTTTATTTAATTTTTATCAGTATTCCTAAACTCTGTACGATGCGCGCGTTAACTTCGTCCTGAGAGTTGTCGTATTTCAGTCGTTAGCGTCATGAGCTCACGCTTCTGCTCGTGACTCAAATCAGTGTAGGCCACAGCGTTAAGATTTTCAGCGCGTTTACGCAAAATAGTGATGCGCCGATCTCTCGACACCTTATTTAAAATTGCGATCACGTGCTCGTTGATATGCTCCTCATCGTCCATGACCTCTTTTGCAGCGGCGGCGCTGAGCGCTTCTCCCTCATCAGTGCCCATCCAATAACCGAGTAACGCGGCTGTACTTAAGTCAGGAGTCTCTCGCACTTGTTTCACAACATCATTTAACAGAGTGGATATTTGATTTTGCGCCTCAGGAAGCATTTCGTCGGTAATTACCGTGGCGGCCGATGGCTTGAGCACAATAAGGCCAAGCGCTTTTAATAATGCGGCGTCCTTTGAGGCGAGCGCGATGTTGGCGTTGCCCCCTTCTCGATATTTTTCCCTGCCCGGCTGCGCTTGAGTTTGATCGTCGAACGTTTGCGCATCGCGCGCGAGGTCATCAAACCCGTCGCGATCAGATACGATCTCTGAGGGATCTTCCACCCGCTGTATTTCTCTGAGACGACGCAGGCTGTCAACGTCCATGTCAGTCCGGTCGGCCAGCGACTTAAAGAGTAATGTTTTGAAAACGCCATCCGGAATAAGATTGATGTAGGGTGCCACTAGTTTGGATAAGCGCGCTTTGCCGTCCATGGTCGCAAGATCGATTCCCTCGGACATCTGAGTGAAGAGAAAAGTCTCGAGTGGATCGGCGTTACTGAAGAGGTGTTCTAGGTGTTGCGCACCTTTGCTTCTGACCACGCTGTCGGGGTCTTCGCCTTCCGGCAAAAATAAAAATTTAACCCCTCGACCGTCTTCCATCATAGGAAGTGCAGCTTCCATACCTCGAAATGCCGCTTTTCGTCCTGCATCATCTCCGTCAAAGCAAAAAACCACCTGATCGACTCGGCGAAACAGCGTTTCAAGATGCGGTTTCCCCACTGACGTCCCGAGTGTTGCGACCGAATAATGGATGCCGAACTGTGCGAGGGCGATGACGTCCATATACCCCTCAACAACAACGATGCGCGATAAGTTTTTAGCGAATTTACGAATGTGGTGCAGGCCGTACAGCTCGTGCGATTTGGAGAACAAGGGGGTTTCCGGCGAGTTTAGGTATTTGGGTTTGCCGTCACCCAAGACGCGACCGCCCATGGCGATAACCTTGCCTCGCTGGTTCACGATAGGGAAAATAATCCGGTCTCTAAAACGGTCATACTGACGACCCTTGTCGTTCTGAATGAGCAGGCCTGCCGAAATCGCGTGCTGGATTTCGTCCTCTGATTGCAACGTGCTCTTAAGATTGTCCCAGCCCTCTGGGGCGAAACCGATACGAAAGTCGCGAGCAATCTCACCCGACAAGCCGCGCTGTTTTAAGTAGTTAATTGCCGTGGATCGATCCGCGTGTTGGCGCAACATCGCCTCATAGAGACGAGAGGCTGTCTCCATTGCCTCGTATAACGGTTTTTGATGATCGACTTGTGGGGCGTTGTCGGCTTCGTCTGGCGGCATTTCAAGGCCTGCGGCTTGCGCCAGCCCTTCAATCGCTTCGCGAAAGTCCATGCGCTCATAGTCCATGATGAACCCGAGTGCATTACCACCCGCGCCACAGCCAAAGCAGTAATAAAATTGCTTTTGTGGGTTTACCGAAAAAGACGGTGTCTTTTCTTCGTGAAAGGGGCAGCAAGCGGAATAATTTTTGCCGGCTTTTTTGAGCTTTACGCGACGATCGACCACATCGACGATGTCGGTCCGATCAAGAACTTGGTCAATAAACGCTTGTTGGAGTCGGGCCATATTCGACGACCTAAGGCGGTGCTCAAGCCGTGAGTTTAGCCTTTACGATCTTCGATACGGCACCCATATCGGCACGGCCCTGTAATTTTGGCTTTATGGCTCCCATCAGGGCGCCCATGGCAGCCATGCCTTTGACCTCAATGACACTGAGCGCGTCATCGATCATGGCGATGATCTCATCTTCACTCAACTGTTTCGGTAAAAATTCTTGAATGATTGCGATTTCAGCCATTTCAATCGCCGCGAGTTCATCACGCCCCGCATCTTGAAATTGTGTTGCCGAGTCGCGACGCTGCTTGACCATTTTGTCAAGAATCAACAGCGCTCGGGCGTCATCAATCTCGATGCGCTCGTCGACTTCAACTCGTTTAAAGTCGGCCAGGATCAGCCGGATTGTGGCGAGGCGTTCTTTCGCTCGTGCTTTCATGGCCTCTTTCATTGAGGCTTTAATGCGTGCGACTAAGTGCTCAGATTCGGACATCTCGCCACCAAGGAGGGGTTAGTACAAACGCTGACGCTTACGGTTTTCTCGAGACATTTTTTTGAGGTGACGCTTAACAGCTGCCGCCGCCGCACGTTTGCGCACTGTTGTGGGCTTTTCATAGTGCTCACGCTTTCGGACTTCGGCTAACAAGCCTGCTTTCTCGCATGAACGCTTGAAACGACGAAGTGCGACGTCAAAGGGCTCGTTTTCTTTGATCTTTACTGCGGGCATTCAACTTATCCTATTGTTGCTTCGCGACACATTTCTGCCGCAATTATTTTCACGGCGCGCAGTATAGGTAGCCGGACAGCGTTTTGCAAAGGCTAACATCGTGGTAAGTTCCGCATTTTTCGAGGGTCGATGTATTTTGCGTGTATTAGGTCTGGAAACGAGTTGCGATGAGACAGGGGTCGCGCTTTACGATACCGAAGTGGGTCTGGTGTCTGATGCGTTGTATTCGCAGGTGGCCGTCCATGCCGAATACGGCGGTGTAGTGCCTGAATTGGCCTCACGTGACCACATTCGTAAAACGCTTCCGCTCATTGACCGCGTGTTGTTGGACGCGCAGCTTCAAAAGTCAGATATTGACGCTATTGCCTACACTTCGGGCCCCGGCTTGCTGGGGGCGCTCATTGTTGGGGCAACGATTGCGCGCTCAATAGCCGCAGGGTTGGGCGTTCCAGCGCTCGGTATTCATCACATGGAAGGACATCTGATGGCGCCACTGATGTCAGATGATCCGCCTGAATATCCGTTTGTCGCATTGCTTGTCTCCGGCGGGCACACACAGCTGATTCGTGCCAATGCGTTTGGCGATTATCAGTTGTTGGGTGAGTCGCTCGATGATGCGGCGGGAGAGGCGTTTGATAAAACAGCCAAACTGTTGGGGTTGCCTTACCCGGGTGGGCCGCAGGTTGCGCAACTTGCAGAGTTGGGCAACCCAGAGCGATTTGCCTTTCCACGACCCATGGTGAAGCATCCAGGACTCGATTTTAGTTTTTCGGGATTAAAAACACACGTCGGGACTTGCATCAAAAAATTACGCGCCGCGGATGATCTGAGCGATCAAAGTCGAGCAGATGTGGCGCGATGTTTTGAAGAAGCTGTTGTTGATACGCTCGTGATTAAGTGTAAAAGAGCCCTAAAGCAAGAGTCAGTCAACACGCTCGTGATGGCCGGTGGCGTCAGTGCCAATCGACGACTGCGTGCTCGTCTCGAGGAGGCGCTTGCCAAGGAGGGTGCACGTGTTCTTTATCCAGCACCTCACTTGTGCACAGATAATGGCGCCATGATCGCCTTCGCTGGCGCGCTGCGCTTATCGCAGGGGCAGCGTGATCCTGATCTGCCAAGCGTTCGTGCGCGATGGCCAATCACTGAATTGACACCCCCAGATTGCGAGGTCGGCGTATGAATGGCGTAGTTCGGATTCACGGTCTACAACCTGAGGCGGTCATCGGGTGCTACGACTGGGAGCGGACCATAAAGCAGCGTTTGGAGATTAATCTTGATCTTACGGCAGACTTTGCAAAGGCCGCAGTGACAGACGATCTGACGCATGCACTGGATTATGCGGCGCTGGCAGGGCAGGTGATGACCTTTGTTGAGCAGTCTGATTTTCAGCTCCTTGAGGCGCTGGCGGTAGCCATTGCTGATCATATTTTTGAGTCGTGGCCAGTGAGTCAGGTGCGCATTCAAATTGACAAGCCAGGTGCCGTGTCGCTCGCAAAAGTGGTGGGTGTCTCGCTGGTCGTTTGCCGCGACCGTTAGGTGTTAATGGGTGCTAAAGAGGGGTTCGATCGCCGCGATTCGGGCTTTTGAGACAGCGTGTTTAATCTCTGGGCCTTTTACGCCACGCGATGCAAAGGTCGAACCCCTAACCGCTATTGCCTGCGCTTGCGCTTGTGTCATGCGTGCCACAGTTCGTGCGCTGAAAAGCGGATCAATACAGTGAAGGACGTCTAAAACCGTTTGAAAGTAAGATCCCTGTCGAAACGCATCCAGCCCCTCGAGCATTTGCAGCGCTTGGTGTGCGTCTTGTGGGGGTTGTGCGAGGTAACAGTGCACTTGTTGCGCCACTTTCTGAAAGCGTTTTGGAATTGTCGCAACCGGTAGTGCCAGTGTTTTGTTGGGTGCTGTGGCAATGGCGATCAGTCCAGCCCATCGATACAGTGCGTCCCCATGTTTTGCGGCGACGCTATGAAGTGCTGTCAGTGCCGTCTCGAAAAACTGACAGCCGAAGAGGGGCTGGTCTCCACCCAGCGCTGACAGCAATGCAAAATACCGTGCAGGTATTTGCTCTTCAAGCGCGCGCTCTGTTTCACGCCAAATGCGGTTTGGTGCCAGTTCCTGCAATCCACCTTCGGCAACAATCTCACGCATCAATTCGAGGGTTTCGGTGGCGACCGAGAAGCCTAAGTGCTCGTAGCGCGCGGCAAATCGACAGACGCGAAGCACTCGTAAGGGATCTTCTGAAAAACTATCAGAGACATGGCGCAACACTTTTTCATCGAGATCACGCTGGCCTCCATAGGGGTCTATGAGCCTGCCGCTCGCGTCCATTGCCATGGCATTGATGGTCAGGTCTCGTCGCTGCAGGTCTTCTTCAAGGGTGACATTGGGGTCTGCAAAGACTGTGAATCCGTGGTACCCCGGGCCAGACTTGCGCTCTGTTCGCGCAAGCGCGTACTCCTCATGTGTTACGGGGTGCAGAAATACCGGGAAGTCGCTACCCACCTGTTTAAATCCGGCGACTTTGAGGGCGTCGGGTGTGGAGCCCACAACAACCCAATCTGTCTCGTGGAAAGGATGGCTCAGTAGTGTATCTCTGACCGCGCCACCTACTCGGTAAATTTGGGTGCCCGGGCCGAGCGATAAATCACTCATGAGCAGCGACATCGGTAAAAGCGGCGCGTTTCTAATTCCAAAAATGTCATTTCATTGCCCCAAACACAGCCGGTATCGAGTCCGATGGTATTGGTTGAGTCAGTGATACCGTCAATCGAGGCCCAGTGACCGAAAATAATAGTGTCGTCTTTGGTCAGTCGTTCGCTGTGGGTGAACCACGGTGCCACCTTCTTCCCTTTGAGCGCATTTGTGATGGGTGTTGGACCCTTATTAATGAGATCGAGCTTGCCCTTTTTGGTGCAGTAGCGCATTCGTGTTAAATAATTAGTAATTACTCTGAGGCGGGTCATCCCCGAGAGATCATCGCGCCAGACGATGGGCTCGTTGCCGTACATGGCGCTGAAAAATTTTGTGCAGGCAGAGCTGCGCAGTACTCGCTCAACTTCCGCGGCTCTGTCGACCGCGTCACGCACCGTCCACATCGGCGGAATGCCAGCGTGAACCATGGTCACGTTGTGCTCACAGTGAATCAGTGGCTGATGGTGTAGCCACTCGATCAGTTTGTCTCGATCCTGAGCATCGAGAATATCGTCAAAATTATCAGACTTATTGATCTTGCGGACGCCGGATGACACGGCCATTAAGTGCAGTTCATGATTGCCCAGTACGGTGACCACGTTATCGCGTCGTTCATAAAACCAGCGCAGGGTGTCGAGGTTATTCGGGCCTCTGTTAATCAGGTCACCGACACTCCAGATAACGTCCTTGTCGGGATTGAAATTGACTCGCTTCAACAGTTGTTGAAACGGCTTGAAACAGCCCTGTATGTCTCCCACTACGTAGGTCGCCATGGATCTCTCGTATGTTGCTTGGCGTGATGAGACCTGAGTGTAGCGGGCCTTGGCGAATTCAGATAGCCGCTGTTGAGTGGGGCAGCTAGTCGTGTCGCTAGTGGTGCAGCGCGAGGTCCACAAGCTGGTCTAGCGACAGCGTCTCGGCGCGGCACGAAGGGTCAATGCCTAAGGCTTCGATCTCAGACTCGTCGATAACGCCTTTAAGGTTATTTCGTAATGTCTTTCTGCGCTGTGAAAAGGCTTGCTGAACCAGGCTTGAAAGCTGTACGCGCGGGCACTCAGGGCGATAACGTTCGACGCGTGGCGCGAGTCTGACAATCGCCGACTGGACTTTGGGTGGTGGGTAAAACGCCTCGGGTGGTACGTCAAATAAATGTTCAACGGTGCAGTCTATTTGCGTCATGACACTCATTCGACTCCAGGTTTTATTGCCTGGCTCTGCAGTGAGCCGATCCACAACCTCTTTTTGCAACATAAAGTGCATGTCTTTTATGACGGATAAGTGCGACAGTAATTTAAATATTAAGGGCGTCGAAATATTGTAGGGGAGATTCCCCACGATTCTCAAATCTCCCGGTGACTTGGACAGCGCGTTAAAATCGAACTGGAGTGCATCGGCGTTATGCAGTGTAAAATCGCGATTAAAAAACATGACTCGCAGTTGCGACTGTAAATCGCGATCGATTTCGATTGCATTAATCGCACAGCCACTTTCAAAAAGGGCGTCTGTCAGCGCCCCTTGGCCAGGCCCAATCTCGATCATGTTGTCTGATGCCGAGGGTGCAATGGCACGCGCAATCGCGGTGATTACGGATTGATCTGTGAGGAAGTTCTGCCCGAAACGTTTGCGCGGTACGTGCGTCTTTGGACGCACTGTATCGGCTCTACGAGCGTCTTTGCGCACGCGATTTCCTCGCGCTAAATGAGGCAGTCGTCGAGCGCGCCACCTTGCGCCACGTGGTCTTTAAAGACAACCGGTGTGCGACCACGGCCGGTCCACTGATGCGCCACACCATTGACTGTAATCTGGTACTTAGGGGCGACTTTGTTGCCCTTCTTTGGCCCCGTCGACTTTCGTTTTGCAGACTTTGCCTTCACAGCACCGGTAATGTCGTCGGCAGAAATTCCGAGTTCGTTCATCATGGACTTGAGTTTTTTGACAGCGACTTCTTTTTTCCGCTGCGCTTTGAGCGCATCACGTTGCTGCACTATTTTAGCCGCGGCTGATAAATTCGCGATTGCACG
>JABIZW010000253.1 GCA_018666295.1 Halieaceae bacterium | reverse complement strand
CTTAAGCCCGTCAATGCGGTCCTGCTCACCGCACGCATCAAGTCAGGTATCGAGCGTAAGCGATGGCACGATAAAGAGGCGTCCTATCGCGAGCAACTTGAAAAACGCGAGCAGTTTATTCGTCAAACCTTCGGTCGGTACATCTCTGACGCGATCGTTGAGGAGATTTTAGAAAAGCCAGAGGGGCTGAAACTGGGTGGCGACTTACGAAACGTCACGCTGATGATGAGTGACATCCGAAGCTTCACAACACTGGTGGAGCATTTGCCGCCCGAGCAGGTTATGGCGCTGTTAAACCGTTACCTTGGCAAGATGACTGACATCATTCTTCACCACGGCGGTACGATTGATGAGTTTTTGGGCGACGCCGTATTGGCGGCTTTTGGCGCACCTTCAGTGTCAGCCGATCATGCCACGAAGGCCGTCAACTGTGCGATCCAGATGCAAGAGGCCATGGCTGAGATCAATGCGGAAAATACCGCAGACGGCCTGCCCGTCATCGAGATGGCGATTGCCCTAAATACAGGAGAAGTGGTCGCTGGCAATATTGGTTCAGAGCGCCGCTCAAAATACGGCTTTGTCGGCCATCAAGTGAACGTGACCTCCCGAATCGAAGACGATGCGCGGCCCCATGAAATTCTGATCTCAGAGCAAACCTATCGGGCGTTGGACGGTGATCAGTTTGTAGCGGGTAAGAGTCGGACGATTAAAGCAAAGGGAATCGCGGAATTACTCACGGTTTACCCCATAGTGGGGAGCTCATCTAATGTCTAACTCTGAGGTCTTACTGGTCGAAGACAATGACATCAACAGAGACATGTTGACCCGTAGACTCAGTCGGGCGGGTCTAACCGTCATTACGGCTCAAGATGGCGAAACGGCCCTTGAAACTATGCGTACAGCACAACCTGGCGTGGTACTGATGGATATGACACTCCCAATACTTGACGGTTGGGAAGCGACCCAACAAGCAAAGACCGACCCCACGATCGCCGACATACCTATTATCGCGTTAACTGCCCACGCTATGGCCGAAGATCGTGAGCGAGCAATGAGTGTCGGTTGCAGTGAATACGAAACGAAGCCCATCGACTTCCCCGCACTACTTGCCAAAATTTATCAATTCTTGGGGGCAATTGACTGATGATCACAGCGCGACTGGGGCTACAAGCCCGGCTCTACTTGGCGTCGGCATCGATTCTTTTATTGTTCGCCTTCAACGTTGCAACCCACTTGTGGGGAAGCTACGCACGAAGCGAGAGCGTTCTGGCTTATCGAAATGCGACTGAAGCCACAGCCTTGGTGCAGAGTATTCAGCAAGGGCTAACAACGGAGCACCAGCGAGTGCAAGTGCTTGCCGCGCTCCGCGAAACCAATGCGCCTATTCGGTCGAATCAGCGCGATCAGGCCAGCGCAGAGCTGACCGCAATCTCCGATCATTTGCGCGGATTGGGCGGACTGAGCGACGTGCAAACCGAGGCGGTATTTCGCGACTTTTACAAGGTCTCGTCCGACCTATTAGACGAGTGGGCACGCTTTTACCAAAACTACAACAATGGTGCGGTCGCAACCCAACTCACCGCAGCCATATATGATGCCAGTATCGACAAACTTCGAGTCCTGGCTGACAAACAAAATGCGGTCGCATTGGAGCGCTCAACGGTCATTGACAACACCATTCAGTTGACTGATCGCATTACCATTATCGCCTTTATCAGCTCGATCACGATCACCTTAATCCTGATACTCACCTTAATACGGACCACCAATGCGTCCCTATTTCGTCTGCGGGTCGGTGTTGAGCGCTTTGGAGCAGGAGATCTGACTCACCGAATCGATGAGAATCGCGACGCAGGCGAGATCGCAAATCTAGCTCAAACCTTTAACGAAATGTCCGCCTCGCTTCAGACCGCCATGTTTGACCTCAATGAGGCCAGAGCAGATGCTGAAGCCGCTAACGAGGCCAAGAGCATGTTCTTAGCGAACGTGTCACACGAATTACGCACACCCCTGAACGCCATTATCGGCTACTCCGAGATGCTTCAGGATGAACTCAGTGACGGCGGTACGATTGACCGGGATCAACATCACCATGACCTCACCACGATTATTTTTTCGGGCCGCCAGCTGCTCACACTGATCAATGACATTCTCGATCTTTCCAAAATCGAAACAGGGAAAATGTCCGTCAGCTATGAACCGTTTAATGTTGCAGGTCTTGTGGTTCAGGTGTGCGATGCGCTGTCGCCCTTGCTGGCGCAAAATAATAATCGACTTGACTTAAATATTGAGGCCGCGAAGGACATCGATATCGACAGTGACGCGGCTAAAGTTCAGCAAATACTGACCAACCTCTTTTCAAACGCCTGCAAATTTACAAAAAACGGCACAATTACTGTCGACGCCCGCGTGGAAAACGAGCGATTTAAGCTCAGTGTGTCAGACAGTGGGATCGGCATGACCGAGGAGCAACAGGCCAAGGTTTTCCAAGCATTTGTTCAGGCCGACAGTAAGACCAGCGTCAACTATGGCGGGACCGGATTGGGTTTAGCCATTGTCAGTAACTTTTGCGATATGTTGGGCGGGACCGTGGCGCTTACATCATCACCGGACAAAGGCTCTCGGTTTGACGTCAGTCTTCCAGTTGGCCCAGTGTGAGCTCGCGTAAACGCTTAAGTACGGCCTCTCGCTTTTCGAGGTCACTCGCAAGCTTAAAGTTGACCGCATCCAGTCGAGACACCCGACTCTCGAGCTGTGTCAGTAACGCGAGGGCCAGAGCCATAATTTCGGCTCTATCGTCTAACGCTTCTGAGTTCGACTGATCGCTGCCATCCGCACCTAAAACAGCGATGAAAGCCAGACCTATTTCAGCTTCTCGTGAGGCACTTAAGGCATCGCTTTGGGCGTGCGATTCGAAATACCGAAGTGCCTGAGGATAGTCACGGGCAGCCAAAGCCCGGACACCACGGTCAAAATCGGTTTCTTCTGGCGTGACCACTAGATCCGAGCAGTTGCAGTCAGAATCTAACACGGACTCTGGGATATTAAGTTCCGGCGTCTGCTCAGCAGCGTCATCGATTGTTGTTGATGCAGGGGCCGCCACAGACGTGTTTAAAACAGGCGCCGACTGGCAACCCACCAGCATTCCACTCGTCAAAACTACCAGCAATGCATTGCGACTGTGTCGTGAGACTCTGTTCATTGGCGGAGAATAGCAGTCTTTAACGGCGCGGCGTTAGTTATTCACTCAGGACGCATGTGAGGGAATAAGATCACGTCACGTATCGACGCGGAATTGGTCAGCAACATGACCAGCCGATCGATACCAATGCCCTCGCCCGCAGTTGGGGGCAAGCCGTATTCCAAAGCCCGAATATAGTCGTGATCGTAGTGCATGGCCTCATCATCTCCCGCGTCCTTCTCAGCGACTTGAGCCCGGAATCGCTCAGCCTGATCCTCCGCATCGTTGAGCTCACTAAAGCCGTTAGCAAGTTCTCGACCACCGACAAAAAACTCAAACCGGTCAGTCACCTCTGGGTTGTGGTCATTGCGGCGAGCCAGCGGTGAAACCTCAGTCGGATACGCTGTAATAAACGTCGGCTGAATCAGCTGGTGTTCAGCTGTCTCCTCAAAGATTTCCATGTGAATACGACCCAACCCCCAGCTCTCTTTTGCTTGGACACCCAGCTCACTCAGCACCTCGACAGCCGCCTCTCGCGTGGCCAAACGGTCTTCAGTGACGCGGCTATTGTGCGCGCATATGGCCTGCGTCACCGTCAGCCGATCAAAGGGCTTACTAAAATCGATGGTTTCATCCCCGCAGGGGACAACGGTTGTCCCCAATACCGCGTCTGAGAGCTCTCGAAGCAACTGCTCCGTCAAATCCATTGCATCACGATAGTCTGCATAGGCCCAGTAGAACTCAAGCATTGTGAATTCTGGGTTATGGCGCGTAGATAATCCTTCGTTGCGAAAATTACGGTTAATTTCGTAGACTTTTTCAAATCCGCCAACGGTGAGTCGCTTGAGGTAGAGCTCCGGAGCAATCCGCATAAACATCGGCATATCGAGCGCATTGTGATGTGTCGCAAAAGGCCTCGCCGTTGCCCCGCCGGGAATGGGGTGGAGCATCGGGGTCTCCACTTCCATAAATCCGTGACCGTCTAAAAATGACCGAATAAAGGCAACCACCTGAGAACGAATTTTAAACGTCTCTCGAACTTCAGGATTAGTGATTAAATCGACATAACGTTGTCGGTAGCGCAGCTCTTGATCCGCCAGACCGTGGTACTTATCCGGGAGTGGTCGCAACGCCTTTGTTAACAGCTCGGCACGCTCCATATTGATGTACAAGTCGCCCTTTCCGCTCTTACAAAGCACCCCTGAAGATGCCACGATATCGCCAAGGTCCCAGCTCTTTATCGCCTCAAGGATCTCGGCTGAAAGGCCTTTACGGTCTATGTAGAGCTGAAGCGTATCCGAACCGTCTTGAATCAAGAGAAACGAACCGCGGTTTCTGATTAATCGACCTGCCACGGCAAACGATTCGTTCTTTTCGGCTAAAGCCTCTTTGGTCTCATGTCCATAAGTCTTTTGTAAATCGCCCGCCATTGCCGAGCGTCGAAAATCATTAGGGAATGCATTACCAAGCGCCCGCAACTTCGCGAGTTTCGCCCGACGCTCAGCAATAAGCTTGTTGTCTTCTTCGTTCGGTGTGGTCACTGCGTCAGTCATAAGTCGTCCTAGCCTATAGGCCCTTTTTCAAAGAGGCCTCAATAAAGGGGTCGAGCGCACCGTCTAAAACGGCTTGTGTGTTTCGATTTTCAACACCCGTGCGCAAATCTTTGATTCGCGAATCATCCAATACGTACGAGCGAATTTGACTACCCCAGCCAATATCGGCCTTGCTGTCCTCCATCGCTTGCTTCTCAGCGCTGCGCTTTAACATCTCCATCTCATAAAGCTTCGCCCTAAGCTGTTTCATCGCGCTGTCTTTATTTTGGTGCTGTGACCGCTCCGTCTGACAGCTCGTCACAATGCCAGAGGGCTCGTGAGTAATACGAACAGCGGAATCCGTAGTATTGACGTGCTGACCTCCTGCACCCGACGAGCGATACGTATCGATGCGCAAATCGGCGGGATTAATATCAATGTCGATATTGTCATCGATTTCGGGCGACACGAACACGGACGAGAACGACGTGTGCCTCCGACCACCACTGTCAAATGGCGACTTGCGCACCAGACGATGCACACCGGTCTCAGTTCGCAACCATCCGAAGGCATATTCACCCTCAAACTGGACTGTTGCGCTCTTAATTCCGGCCACGTCTCCCGCAGAGACTTCGGTTAGTTTCGCCTTAAAGCCTTTGCTTTCACCCCACCGCAAGTACATTCGGAGTAGCATTTCGGCCCAGTCTTGCGCCTCAGTGCCTCCTGAGCCCGCCTGAACATCAAGAAACGCATTGTTGGGGTCCATTTCACCCGCGAACATGCGCCGGAATTCAAGCGTCTCGAGTTGGGCGAGGAGCTTTTCAATATCACTACCTACTTCATCAGCAGTTTCCTGATCATCTTCAGCCTGCGCCATTTCAAGCAAGGCTTCACCGTCTTCGTGGCCCGACTCGAGACTCTCTATCGTGTGAACGACCAGCTCCAAGGAAGCGCGCTCCCGACCTAAACTTTGTGCACGATCCGGGTCATCCCAAACACTGGGCTCGGCGAGCTCGAGCTCTACCTCGGCGAGTCGCTCTTTCTTGGTAGCGAAGTCAAAGATACCCCCGAAGCACATCTGTTCGTGCCCGAATATCTTTTAACTGATTAATCAGAGGAGCGATTTCCACGTTCAATCCCGGTCATGTTACGCGGCGCAGAGTGTAGCCGAGCGCGAACCTTTGTTCCAGAAAATCAGCCCGAGGCCTCAGGCCACAACGCCTCTATCTGAAGCTGTAACCGTCGGTCGCCGCGATACTCATTCACACAAGGTCGATACACGCAGCGCAGCACCTTTGGCGTATCTCGCGTCCAGGTTTCCACATCCGCATTGAACGCGATGGCATCGATCAACCCGGCTTCAGTGACCAACCTGAATTTTAAATGTTTCTCACCCACCACACGCATATCAGAAATCGTAAATACCCCCTCAAAAGACGGCGCTTCAAACCCCTGTCCCCAGGGCCCACCAGACTCAAGCGCCTCGGCAAGTACCAGCGTTAGGTCTGACTGGGGTAACTGGCCATCGGTCACCGTCACGTGATCGGGAAGGCTGCCCTTTAGCGCCTGCGCGACGACGCGATTGAAGGTCTCTCTAAAACGTGGCAGGTCGTCTTCTGAGAGGCTCAGACCCGCGGCCATCGCATGACCGCCAAACTTGGTGATTAAGCCTGGCGTTGATGTTGCCACACGGTCAAGCGCGTCTCGTAAGTGAACACCGGGAATAGAGCGACCTGAGCCTTTCAGCTCGCCGTCGCCCGACTGAGCAAAAACGATCGTGGGTCTGTGGAAACGCTCTCGAATCCTCGATGCCAAAATACCCACCACCCCCTGGTGCCAGTCTTCGCGAAATAGCGACAACGCAAAATCTTCATCGCCAACCGACAGATCACCCTTTTCCAGAAGCGCCATAGCATCCGTCTGCATTGTGCGCTCTATTTCTTTTCGCTCTTTATTGAAGTCATTTAGCTGTGTGGCCAATGTCCGCGCTGACGCCGACGATTCGGCCAGCAAACACTCGATACCTACAGACATGTCGTCTAATCGACCTGCCGCGTTAAGCCGCGGACCGGCAACAAATCCAAGATCGGTTGAGGACACCTGCCTGATGTCACGACCCGCAACCTCAAAAAGCGCCTCTATGCCGGGACGCGCACGCCCGCTGCGCATGCGCGCCAACCCCGCTGCAACCAATGTACGGTTGTTCTTGTCCAGCGGAACGACGTCTGCGACCGTGCCTAGAGCCACTAAATCAAGCGCATCAGCCAAGTTGGGGATATCGATACCCATCGACTCAAACCAACCTCGTTGGCGGAGCTCAGCGCGCAAAGCTGTCAGCACGTAAAACATAACCCCCACACCTGCGAGCGCTTTGCTTGGGAACGGACAACCCGGCTGATTAGGGTTCACAATAATGTCTGCCTCGGGCAGCGTATCCCCAGGTAAATGATGGTCTGTAATGATGACGCTCATGCCCAGCATTTGGGCAGCCATTACCCCGTCAATACTCGCGATTCCGTTGTCGACGGTGACTAACACGTCGGGCTGGTACTGTGCCGCGATCCCGACAATTTCCGGTGTTAACCCGTAGCCAAACTCAAAGCGATTAGGCACCAAATAGGTCACCTCCTCCAAACCCATTTGCTTGAGCAGAGACACTGCCAGCGCGCAGCTCGTCGCCCCGTCGGCATCAAAGTCTCCAACAATGACGACACTGGCATGAAACTCGATCGCGTCGGCGAGCATTTCAGCCGCTGCCTGAGCGCCTTTGAGTGCAGAGGGTGGCGCAAGCTGACTCAGCGGGAGAGTAATGTCATCCAGCCGATCAACGCCGCGATTGGCATAAATTTGCTTGAGAGCACGAGGTAATGGCGCGGCGTCTAACTCTGACGAAATAACACCCGTTCTTTGGGTTACGGTATGAGACATCAGGCGCGACAGTTCTCCGCCATAAATCGCTGAACATCGGCGAGGTCATTGGGTAATACATCGTAGGTCTCAACCCGCTCGAAAAGATCGGCTAAGTGAGCCGGAAGGTCTGCTGTTACACCAATACCTGAGGCCTCTATCGAGGCAGGAAATTTTGCTGGATGCGCCGTCGCTAGCGTCACCATGATCGCTGAGCTGTCTCCCTGACAGGCGCGTGCAGCCTTGGTGCCAATCGCGGTGTGAGGATCCACCAGATAGCCGTTATTTTCCCAAACGTTTGCAATCTCTTCGCAGGTCTCTTCATCAGAGCATCGGTGGCTATCGAACAGACTCTTTGCTTCGGCAAGGACCGACTCAGAGAGTGTCAAATCACCACCTGAGAATTTCTCCATCCATCGACTTAAAACTTCCCCATCGCGACCAGCCAGATCAAAAAGCAAGCGCTCAAAATTGGAAGAGACTGTAATATCCATACTCGGCGACAATGAAGGTTCGAGCGACAACCTCGAATAAGTTCCTTGGGTTAGCACCCGATGCAACACGTCGTTACGGTTGGTCGCAATAACCAGTTTCTCGACGGGTAGCCCCATTTGTTTTGCCAGATAACCCGCGAAAATATCACCGAAGTTTCCGGTAGGCACCGAAAAGCTGATCGGTGCCTCAACCCGCCCAAGCGCGAGCGCTGAGTAAAAGTAATAGACAATCTGGGCCATGATTCGAGCCCAGTTAATGGAGTTCACAGCGACCAACCGACGTCCGTTGGGCAAAAAGGGCTCGGCAACAAAACTCGCTTTGACCATGGCTTGGCAGTCGTCGAAATTACCCTGAACAGCGATATTGTGAATGTTGGGTGCAATGACAGTCGTCATCTGACGGCGCTGGACGTCTGAAACCCGTTCGTGTGGGTGCAAAATAAACATATCAATGTTGTTACACCGCTTACATCCCTCAATCGCTGCGCTGCCCGTGTCACCAGATGTCGCACCCATAATGACAACTTTCTCTCCACGCCTACCCAACACATGGTCGAGTAAACGTCCCAACAGCTGCAATGCAAAGTCCTTAAACGCGAGCGTTGGCCCTTGAAACAGTTCCAAAACCCATTGGTTATCTTCAAGTTGCACCAAGGGCGCCACCGCTGGGTGACGAAACTCCGCATAGGTGTCATTGAGAATTTTGCGCAAGTCGGACTCGGCAATACACGGTCCGACGAACGGTGCAACGATCTCATACGCCAGTTCCGCGTAGGACATCTCTCGCATGGCAAGTAGGTCTTCTTTACCAAAGCGAGGGAGCGACGTCGGCACGTAAAGACCACCATCGGAGGCAAGTCCCCCCAGCAATACGTCTTCAAAATTGAGTTCGGGTCCGTTGCCGCGAGTACTCACATAGCGAATCGACATAGTTTGATCAGCCCTTTGGAATCAAAAGTTTTCGACGCGGAGGCTTGTCACAGGCCCCTCAACAGTCGCTAGCGCTTCTATTGCGGCAACCGCCTCGACGACGCTTTGAGTCGATGCCTCGTCAGTAAGAATAATCACTGGCACCCTGGAGAGTTTAGCTGATTCCGGCTTTTGTATAAGTGACTCGATGCCGATACCGTGCTCACTCAAACGTTGCGTAATCGACGCCATAACGCCCGGTGTATCGTCGGCCTCAAGCCGCAGATACCATGCTGATGAGACATCGCCGATATTAGTAATCGTCATATCCGCTAGGTTTTCGACCGGGACACCCAAAGCATTGATCTGTGGTTGCCTATTTGACACCATTGCCCGTGCAATCGCTACAATATCAGCAGACACGGCGCTCGCAGTGGGTCGAGAGCCCGCACCAGGGCCCACCAACAATAGCTCACCAACACCCGATGCGTTAATCATTACGGCATTTAAAACACCGTCAACCTGCGCGAGGGCCTTTGTCTTTGGAATCAGTGTCGGGTGCACACGAAGTTGCAGTGACTTGCCCTCGCGTTTAGCAATGCCCAGATGTTTAATTCGGTACCCCAACTCCAGCGCGTATTCGAGATCGAGGGGCGAGACCGTGTCCACCCCTTGCTTATAAGGTGCTTTCGCATCGATCTGTGCGCCAAAGGCCAATGAGGCTAATAGCACGAGTTTTTGTGCCGCGTCTGTGCCGTCGACATCAAACGAAGGATCAGCCTCTGCGTAACCCAGTCGCTGGGCCTCTTCGAGAACATCGGCAAACTCTCTCCCCTTAGCAGCCATTTCAGTGAGTATAAAATTGCCAGT
>JABIZW010000113.1 GCA_018666295.1 Halieaceae bacterium | reverse complement strand
TGCCGCTAACGCCTCTTTATTGACAATAATTTCGAGCATCGCGCCAGGCTCATGCCAACCGGGATAATAATAATAGTCTCCGACCTCCATCAGGCCCAGTGTCCTATCGTTATAAGGGCCCACCCATTCAACAGCATCAATCACGCCGGTCTGCATCGACGTATACACCTCACCACCCGCAATGCGTACAGCAGAGCCACCCGCCGCATCAAATACCTCTCCGGCAAGGCCCGGAATACGCATTTTTAGTCCTGCTAAATCCTCTCGGTTGTTCAACCGCTTGTTGAACCAACCCGCCATCTGAACCCCTGTGCTCCCACCAGCAAAAGGCACCACCCCAAAGGGCTCATAAAGTTCGCGCCACAACGCGAGACCCCCTCCGTAGTGAAGCCAGCCATTTGCTTCTTGAGCCGTCATCCCAAAGGGCACTGCAGTATAAAAAACAGCCGCAGGGATCTTGCCCTTCCAATAGTAGGACGCCCCATGACCGGCCTCAGCCACCCGTCGAGATACCGCATCAAAGACCTCAAACGGCGGAACAATTTCACCGGCGCCAAAGACCTTTATTCTCAACCGACCCCCTGACGCTTCGTTTACTCTTCGCGCGAAGTTTTCGGGGGCGGCACCTAGCCCAGGCAGCCCTTTTGGCCAAGTGGTGACTAACTTCCACTCTATAAACGCATCGGTACCACGCACCGTATTGGTCAGGTCGCCGCCTTGGCCCGCTCGATCCATAGACCACATCGCCACCACACTCACTAAAGCGGCGACGAGGGCGATTACAACTAGGGGTAGTATTTGTGTCTCACGCATGTTTTTGCCTTACAGAATTGTTAGATTCGCATACTGCAGCACTAGCCATTTACTGCCTTCGCTGAAACTCACCTCGACCCTGGCATTACTGCCCTGACCTTCAAATTGAGTCACCACACCTTCGCCAAATACCTGATGCAAAACCCGACAACCCAAATCGAGTCCCTCGACAGGCGGTTCGTTTAAGGAGTGGTGTGACAAAGATCCAAGCGGACGAGACACCGAACCATTGAGGCGCACTTCCTCGATGAGCTCCCCCGGTATCTCGCGGATAAATCGCGACGGTGTGTTGTACATATCACTGCCATGTAACCGTCGGTTTTCTGCATAGGTCACGATCAATTTCTGCATCGCACGAGTAATACCCACATACGCGAGTCGGCGTTCCTCTTCCAATCGACCCGGCTCCTCTAACGACATTTGATGAGGAAACAGGTTTTCTTCAACGCCCGCCATAAACACGAGAGGAAACTCCAATCCTTTCGCCGAGTGCAGTGTCATCATCTGAATACTGTCCTCGTAGGGGTCCGCTTGACCTTCTCCTGCATCGAGCGCGGCGCTATCCAAAAATGCCTGTAATGGGGAGATCGACTCGTCCTCGGGTTCAAATAGCCGAGTTGCTGTGACCAATTCCTGTAAGTTTTCCACCCGCGCTTGCCCACGCTCACCTTTTTCCGAGCGGTGATAATTCATCAATCCGGACATCTCGATGACATGCTCTGTGAATTCATCGAGGGATAGGGTCTCAGCGGATGTCGCAAAATCGTCAATCAGTGCTTGGAAATTTGCGAGCGCAGTGAGTGCTCGTGCCGGTAACAGCGTCTGTTTGCGCACCGCATCTATCGCTTCCCACATGGACGCTTGGTCTCGTCTCGCGACCTCTCTCAGTTTTTCTACTGTCTTATTGCCGATGCCACGCGGCGGTGTATTCAAAACACGCTCCAATGCGGCATCGTCACGACGCGCTTGGGCCAACCGCAAATAGGCCAGCGCATTACGAATTTCTAGCCGTTCGTAGAATCGCTGCCCCCCATAAATACGGTATGGAATACGCTCTCGGAGCAGCGCTTCTTCCAACACACGTGATTGCGCGTTTGAGCGGTATAAAATCGCTACCGACCGCCGTGGATTCCCCCCGTCGCACCACGTTTCTGCTTGTTCTACGATGTAGCGCGCTTCGTCTTGTTCGTTAAAGCCAGCGTACAGCGTGATCGGGTCGCCCCGCTCCCCTTCAGTCCACAAGTTTTTACCCAATCGCCCGGCATTGCGAGAAATGAGGCCGTTTGCGGCTTCGAGAAT
>JABIZW010000230.1 GCA_018666295.1 Halieaceae bacterium | reverse complement strand
TTATCCACATGGGACGACCCGTCAGAAACACAGCGACGACCGGAATGCCTTTTTCGACCAGCGCGTTAATGAGTTTACGTTCACCGCGCTTGTCATACCAAGCAACCGTGTATGCGTCTCCCTGCATCTCAGCATAGGGGGTTTCTCCAAACACCACGACAGCGGCATCGATATCGGCATCGGCATTAATGTCGCGGACAACGCGCCCCCCTGCCGCACTCACCTGACGCTCAATGCCGTCAAGAATCGAAGTGCCGCCGGGAAAATCGCTGTTGCTGTTACCCGTACCTTGCCAACTGACGGACCAGCCACCACTTTGCTGCCCAATATTGTCGGCTCCCGGACCCGCTACCAAGTAGGTTCCGCTTGGCGAAAGCGGTAGCCGTTGATTCTCATTTTTTAGCAACACCTGAGACTTTCTGACCGCTTCTCGCGCAATACCACGGTGATCTGGGTGGCCAATTTGGTCCTGGTACTTCGCCGCGAGTGACGATGGGAGCCCGCGGTTAAAAAGCCCCGCCCTGATTTTCATGGTTAAAATATTTCTAACGGCTTGATCGATACGTGTCGCGGGAATTTCGCCGGACTTCGCCTGCGCAAGCGTGTTGTGGTAGAGCGACTTCCAATCAGTCGGGACCATCAGCATATCAACCCCTGCATTAACCGCTTGGGCGCAATCATCATTTGTGCACCCCTTCACTTCACCCACACCGTGCCAGTCGCTGACCACCATTCCCTCAAAACCCATCTCGTCTCTAAGGAGGTCCGTGAGAATGCCCTTGTTACCGTGAATTTTCTCCCCGTACCAACTATTAAAAGAGGCCATCACGCTCATGACGTCTTGGTCTATCGCTTCGACATAGCCCTGTCCATGAATCGCCACCAACTCGTCCAAGGGCATACTCGTGTCGCCGCGATCATCCCCTCGCAGTGTCCCACCGTCGCCAATAAAGTGCTTTGCCGTTGATGCAATCCCTTCCGCCTGCATGGCGGTGACAATGGGTGCCACGAACGACGCCGCAATTGTAGGATCCGAGCTAAATGATTCGTAAGTTCTTCCCCAGCGCGCGTCTTTGGCCACAGCGACTGTGGGCGCAAAGATCCAGTCGATGCCCGTAGCTTTGACCTCACGTGCTGTCGCGCCAATAATCTGACTGACAAGCTCCGGATCTCTTGTCGCACCCAAACCAATATTGTGCGGGAACAAGGTGGCGCCCATGACGTTATTGTGCCCGTGCACAGCATCAGTGCCCCAGATAATCGGGATGCCCGAACCACCCCCGCGGGTATCGACAGACGCCGAGTAGTAAGCGTCTGCAAGCTCGACCCAGTCCTGAACTGAGGCGTATTTGTTTTCCTGAGGAAATGCCCCGCCCCCATTGAGCACACTGCCCAAGCCATATTCGAATACGTCTTGGGGAGTCACGTCGCGGATCTCGCCCTGAATCATTTGCGCTACTTTTTGCTCGAGCGTCATATTGGACACAATGTCATCGACACAGACCCTGCGCTCTGTCTTTCCTTCTGCGCGCGCCGCGCAGGAGAGGTCCAAACGCTTATTGGGGACTGGCGATTCACACCCCACCAACACGGCCGCGCCGACAGTAACAGCTGCCGCAACACTCTTTAAATGCACTCTTTTCCCCTAATTACCCTGATATCATGTGTGGTTGAAATCATCGCCTACTTGCGACGCATCTCACCTAAGCTTTGTGTCGCCACGCTTCTGTGGCGTGGTTGTCGTTCTCTATGAGCAAAATTACTGCGACATCGGATATCGATGCACGGGCTTTGCGACAATAAGGTCAATTAAAGAGGTCAAATGGACGTGCGTTAGGCACGCACCGACCTAGCAATGATAAGGCGTCGCAAGGCCCTTATTATATGGGGATAACACCGGCGCTGTCGCGTCAGATTTAAAAGGGTGCGCAGTGTTTCCCATTTACCGCACCGACGTCCCGACTTATCTCAAGGTCCCTGTCCTACCGCAGGCGCTCGTGGGATGTTAGCGTCTGCAAATTATTTCAAACTAATAACTAGTCGGGGTTACTCCAAACATGGATCGTCACTTGTTTGCTAAAAAACGCGTATCACTCGCGGTATCAGTTGCGCTAGGCGCAGTCGCCGCTGCACCAGTTGCGGCGCAAGAGAGCGACAGCGCTAACAGTCAAATCATGGAAGAGGTCGTGGTCACCGGTATTCGATCAAGCCTCAAGCGTGCGATGGACACCAAGCGAGACGCCACGGGTGTTGTGGATGCTATTACCGCCGAAGATATTGGTGACTTCCCTGATACTAACCTTGCCGAAGCGCTTCAGCGTATTACAGGTGTAGCCATTGACCGAGACCGTGGTGAAGGCGCACGAGTCACCGTTCGTGGTTTCGGAGCCGACTTCAACTTAGTCACACTCAATGGCCGACAGATGCCAACTCACGGCGGTTTGGGTCGGTCTTTCGACTTTGGTGATATCGCGTCCGAAAGCGTTTCGGGCGTTGAAGTCTATAAGACGGCTCAAGCCAGTGTTCCAACGGGCGGCATTGGCGCCACGATTAACGTGTTGACCTCGAAGCCATTAGACAACCCTGGATTAACCGCGTCGTTAAGCGCCAAAGGGGTCAAGGATCAGAGCTCATTTTCTGGCGACGATTGGACGCCGGAAGTCGCCTTCCTCTTATCGCAGACTTTCTTAGACGACACTGTGGGCATTTCGATCACAGGTAGCTTCCAAGAGCGGCAGTCAGGACAAGCCTCGGCATCCAACGGAAACTGGCTCGAACGCGACGGTATTGGCATCCCCGACAACGGACAGCAAATAAACGGTCCATCGGCTGGCGATATCGTGGGACTGCCGCAGCAGCAAACATACTCGCTCGATGAGTGGGATCGAGAGCGCACCAATGCGCAGGTCACGCTCCAGTGGAGCCCCATTGAGACGTTGACTGCAACCCTAGATTACACCTATGCGGAGCTGGACCTTCGTCACACGGCCAATAGCTTGGGTGCGTGGTTCAGTCCTTCAGGCCAGTCCGGCAACTGGATTGATGAAGACGGTGTGGTCAGTCCGTTGGTTTACACAGAAACAAATAACCAGCCCGACTTGTCGATGGGCGCGTTCTCTGACGCATCAATTAACGAGCGAAAGTCTCTGGGCTTCAACATCGCCTGGGATCCGACAGACCGACTCAGTTTGGCGTTGGACTACCACGACTCAGACGCAACACGAGACCCCAACAGCGTTTACGGCAGTTCAGGCCAAGTATCAATGTCGATCTTTGGTCGAGAGCTGACGTCTGTGGACTACCGCAATGAGCTCCCAGTGCTGACCGTGGGTATGGCTGAGCCTATTTCCCCCGATGACCTGCAGATCTCTGGATCCGTGTTCAACAACTACTGGGCTGACATGAATATCGAACAGACCCAGTTCGATGGTTCGTTCGAGCTGACTGACACGTTGGTGCTGGACTTTGGCCTTGCTCAGACTGAAGTCGAAAACTACTCTGCTTCATCGAACGTCCAGCGTAATACCTGGGGCCAGAACCAAACGTCTGCGTTTGGCAGTGTTGCTGACCTCGCCGTTCCTGCCTCGCTTGCTGGCGTTTACAGCGAGTTGGCCGGTGGCGATCAGGTGAATCTCAACTTCTTCATGGC
>JABIZW010000174.1 GCA_018666295.1 Halieaceae bacterium | reverse complement strand
ATTTCCAAACGCGGCCACTGCAAGCCAGCACGCACAGCGGCTGATTACACTGGCGAAAGAGTACTTAACCGGCCTTCCTGAGGTTAATGCCGAGGAGGTGATCATTGGCTGGCGGCCATTACCTCTGGACGGGCACCCCGTCATCGGTCCCAGCCCGGTCGATCCAAACGCGTATGTTGCCGTGATGCACAGCGGCGTGTCGCTGGCTGCGATTGTGGGCGAATTGGTCGCGGAAGAACTGTTGACGGGGCAACGAGCACCAGTGCTGGAGCCGTTTCGCGCAGACCGCGCGTTTGAGTCTGTGAGGCGTTATTGAACGCGAGATTGGGGGCCGAGCCGGCCCCTAATCCCGTGCTTTAGTGTGCGACCAGAGACAGATCTTTGATCAGCGCATCTCGCGTGATCTGCGAGACTTCAAAACGAGCAACGGGATACGCTGCGTGTTCAACGCTTGCAAACAGTGGAGCACCGTTTTTAAGCGCGGCAATTTGTCCGCTATTGAGCTCAAACCGCATAAAGTGAACGGCCGAGGTTTTCTCCTCTGTCTCGCGTTCTAGGTCCTCATCGGCAATGACCTGAACGACGCCATGTCCCTCAATTTCGAGGTTAATACAGTTCTCAATTCCCCGCATTTCTCGCAGTCGCTGGGCTCTCACTTCGGGATCGCCAAACTCGATCATAAAAGTCGCTTTCCAGTTCGTACCGTCGGGAATGAGCGGGTTATAAGCCGCAAGCTCTTCTTCAATACCCGCGACATCGAATACCTTTTCAATGCGCAGCATTTCTTGGATCTGATAACGGATCGTGAGGGTGTCCTCAAAGTAAATGCGCGCATTCTCACCTAGCGATAATTGACGATTCCGCTTATGCGCTAGAACCTCCGTGCGAAATGAGTCACGTTGCTCAGAATATTTTTCTAGCGACCATAGATCGCCGCGTGTCAGGTGTGGCATTAATAATCTCCTTGTTTAATTAAGACCGTACGCCATGCGCAGAAGCGTCATTGGGTGTTGTGCGCTATCAACGCTGTCAGCAAGGTGGGCGATGTGTTCGCCCGCCATGGGGCAATCTGAGATGAAGTGATCAGGTTTCTGATCGTTCACCTTACGGACGGTTGGCCGTGCAATTTTAACGGACTTGTCACGGGTTTCCTTCTTCACTGCATAAGTCCCATCGTGACCTGAGCATCGCTCGTGTGCGATGACCGTCGTTTCCTCGATCAGTGACAGGACGTCTCGTGTCTTAAGCCCAATATTTTGAACACGCTGGTGGCATGCGACCTGGTAGGCAATGTTACCCAGGCTCTCCGCAAAGTCCGTCTTGAGCGCCTCGCCCTTGTGACGGAGCCACAAGTATTCAAAAGGATCATAAAACGCGTTCTTGACCTTTAGGACGTCCGGATCGTCTGGGAACATTAGAGGGAGTTCTTGTTTGTACATCAGTACGCACGACGGAATCGGTGCCGTAAGGTCGTAGCCCTCGTCCACAAGACGCGCAAGTAAGGGAATATTAGCTTCTTTGAGCGCTTCTACCGCGTCAAGATCACCCAGCTCTAGCTTGGGCATGCCGCAGCACTTTTCCTTTGGAATCACGTCGATGCTGATGTCGTTGTGCTGAAATACTTTAATAAAGTCTTCACCAATGGTCGGGCTGCTGTAGTTGCCGTAACACGTCGCATAGAGGGCCAATTTCCCTTGAGTCGCACCCACAGGGGTCGCCTCAATATGCCTCACCAGTTTCTTTGCGCGTTTGATCAGTGTGTTGCGGTGGATTTCGGGAAGCGGAGCTTCAGCGGCAATATCGAAGGTCTGCTCAAGCGCCTTCCGAAATGTGGCGTTTTTATTCAGTGCGTTTGCGGTCACGTCAACGAGTGGAATCAATGCAACGCTACTCATCAGCGCATCTGTCGAAGTGAGTACTTTGTCGCGTAAGTTTGCGCCGTTGTCTTTAAAGTTTTGAGCTTTTGCCCGCAACATGAGGTGCGGAAAGTCTATATTGAACTCGTGCGGAGGCACATACGGGCACTTGGTGAGGTAGCACAGATCGCACATGTAGCACTGATCGACCACTTTGCCGTAATCCTCTACCGCGACACCGTCGACTTCGAGTGTCTCGGACTCATCGATGAGGTCGAACATCGTCGGAAATGAGTCACACAAACTGACACAACGCCGGCATCCGTGACAAACGTCGTAGACACGCGCCAGTTCATCATTCAGAGAATCGCGATTCCAAAAATCGTCCGTCTTCCACTCAATGGGGTGACGTGTCGGTGCTTCAACGCTGCCTTCGCGCATCTGTGTTTACCTCTGATAGGTCTATTAGAACTAAAAAGGGGGCCGATAGACCCCCCTGTACTCAGCGACTGAGGATCAGGCGTCGAGGTTGTCGAGTGCTTTCTGGAAACGGTTAGCGTGACTGCGCTCGGCCTTTGCCAGTGTTTCGAACCAATCAGCGATTTCGTCAAACTCTTCATCACGTGCCGTTTTCGCCATACCCGGGTACATGTCTGTGTACTCGTGTGTTTCGCCTGCGATTGACGCTTCTAAGTTCTTGACGGTGTCACCCATGGGTAGACCTGTTGCTGGATCACCGACGGCTTCGAGGTATTCCAGGTGCCCGTGCGCGTGGCCCGTTTCGCCCTCTGCAGTTGAGCGGAATACGGCTGCGACATCGTTGTAGCCCTCTACGTCAGCCTTTGAGGCGAAGTAGAGATAACGACGATTGGCTTGAGACTCGCCTGCGAAGGCGTCTTTCAGGTTCTGTTCGGTTTCGCTACCTTTCAGTTCCATTGCTTATTACTCCCTAATTGATCTTGTGACGTCATGACGCCGCCGAGTCGACGACAGCCTGATTACTATACCCACTTGAGGGCAATTTGGTTCCAAAAAAAGCTGATAAAACCAATCGTTTTTTTCGATCGTATATAGGACAAATGTTCGACAAGACCGATGGAGTCCGTGTGTCACGTCAGCCTACACTGAAGCAGTTGAAGTACCTTTGTGCCGTTGCGGAGCACCAACACTTCGGGCAGGCAGCAAAGGCGTGTCACGTGAGTCAAAGTACGTTGAGCGCGTCCATTGTAGAGCTCGAGGATGCGTTATCAGCAAGCTTAGTTGAGCGCAATAATCGATCGGTGCTGCTGACCGCGCTGGGTAATGATGTCGTGAATCGTTCACGCGGCATCCTAACCGACGTTAACGATGTTGTGGCTTTATGTGAGGCATCGAAAGAGCCGTTTCAGGGAACGATTCGAATGGGCGTTATCCCAACGGTTGCCCCGTTTGTGTTACCGACGATGTTAAAGGCAATGCGCGCTGAGCATCCCGTCTGCAAATTTTTTGTTCGTGAGGACCTTTCGAATGCATTGGTCAACGCCTTGCAGCTCGGTGAGCTCGACGTGCTCTTACTCGCCTTACCGTTTCCAGCGGAACACACAGACACCCTGACGCTGTTTGAAGATCCCTTTTACCTTGCCGCATTAGCGAGCTCACCCCTGATGACCGGTGCGACGCTTAAAACTCAAGATCTTCATGGCGCTGAGATGCTGCTTCTGGAGGAGGGGCACTGCCTGAGGGATCATGCGCTAGAGGCTTGCAAACTTAGGGCGGGTGACATCAGCATGCCTTATCAGGCGACGAGTCTCACCACGATTGTACAAATGGTCGCTAATGGAATCGGAACGACCTTGCTGCCCAAAATGGCAACGGATGCGGGTATTACCGAGGGAACAGATTTGCAGCTTCGCGCGTTTGATGAGTCCGACGTAGGCCGACAGATTGGATTAATGTGGCGT